>NZ_JBSGBN010000081.1:0-43929 GCF_053601275.1 Streptomyces sp. NPDC004752
CAGCAGGCCCTTCCAGGAGAACTGCTCGACCTGTGAGACGCCGAAGACGTCGTCGTCGCCGGGGTCGGTGAAGTCGATCGGCCTGCCGCCCGACGCCATGGGCTGCAGGGCACCGAGAGCCGTACCGCCGTCCGCGTCACGCTTGAACCAGATGTTCGGGAACGCCAGAAAACGGTGCCAGGCCACACCCATGTCGGTCTTCAGGGCGACCGTGATCATCCAGATGAAGGAGGTCGCGATCTTCAGGCCGGCGAAGAAGTAGGTGAGGTTCTGGAGCGTGGCGACGTCCATGCCGCCCAGCCAGGAGACGACCGGGTACGAGATGAAGAAGGACGCCTCGTAGCCGTCCACGTGGTGCTGGGCGCCTTCCAGGGCGTGCAGCATGAAGATGCAGACGCCGACGATGAGGATGACGGCCTCGACGAAGTAGGCCTGGCCGAAGTTGGAGCCGGCGAAGCGGGACTTGCGGCCAGGCCGGTTCGGCTTGCTCAGCTGGCGGATGACGATCAGGGTCAGGATGCCCAGCGTGGTCATCGTGCCGAGGAACTCGACGAAGACGTTGTACGGTGCCCAGTCGCCGATGATCGGCAGGACCCAGTCCGCCTGGAAGAGCTGCCCGATCGCGTTGACGATCGTCAACAGCAGGGAGAAGAAGCCCACCGCCACGAACCAGTGCGCCACGCCGACGATGCCCCAGCGGTTCATCCGGGTGTGGCCGAGGAACTCCTTGACCACGGTGATGGTGCGCTGCTTGGGGTTGTTGGTCCTGGTCCCGGCCGGTACCGGCTGGCCGAGGCGCATGAAGGCGTAGAGCTGGAGGAGGGCGCGGCCGAACAGTGCCACGCCGACCACGATCAGGACCAGCGACACGATGATCGCGGCGAGTTGCATTGGGGCTCCTGTGCGGCGGCCTCGAAATTACTAAGCGGTAACTTATGCAGTTCGTCTGAGACTACCCCCATCTTGCTTCGCACTGTAGCCGGGTGCGGGGTGATCTGAGTCGCTGAGGGGCCCCTGAGTGGGGTGGTCGGCGAGGCGGAGGAGCGGGGGTGATGGCTGCGGCCCGGAGGCGGACGCGGGCCAGGTGGCGCGGGGTGCGGGCAGGACTCGGTGGCGGGACGGGGAGGGGGGAATGCGGGCATGGGGGCTTGGCGGGGTGCGGTGACGGGTGAGGGTGTGGGGTGGGCCCGGTGGGGTGGGGTGATGGCTGAGGTCGGCGGCGAGGTGGGGGCGTCGCGGGCTCGGCGGGGCGCCGTGACGGGTGAGGGGTGCGACGCTGTGCGCCGCCACCGCGACCGCGTCCGCGACGGTGTCTCTGGCCGCGGTCGGTGCCCCCAGGCGGCGGTTCGTGTGGTGAGTCGGCCCCGTGCGCTGTGTGGGCCGGTTGTCGGAGGGCGGCGGCGGTCATTGTTCGGCCGGGGTGATCATGTTCGGGCCTGCGGCCCCGCCCGGCTCGGCAGCCGCCCGCAGCGGCCTGGTCTTGCGGCCGGGTCACTCCTTCGCTCCCACGGGAGCGCCGAACGGCGCCGAACGGCCCAGCCCGGCGTCACCCGGCGCCGCCGGTTCACCGGGTCCGCTCCATCCGGCAGGTGATTCCATCCGACAGGTGATTAGATCGTGTTATTCGTACTGAATTGCTCCGGTTGCGCCTACTTTGGATCCGTGCTCTACGGGATCCTCGCCGCCACCACCGCCCTGCTGCTCACCGCCGTGCTCGCGGCGCTGCTCCGCGCGCCGGGACTGCGGGCCCGCGTCGTCGACCGGCGGTGCCGGCGGCCCGTGCCGCTGTTCGGCGGCGCGGCCGTCGTCCTCGTCACCTGTCTCGTCGCCGGTGCCGGGCAGTGGACGCGGGTCGCGCCGCTCGGCGACGGCGTCGGCAGGCTGCTCCTCGCGGGCGCCGGGGTCGCCCTGCTCGGGCTGATCGCCGACGTGTGGCGGCTGCGGGCCCGGGTGCTGGTGGCCGGTACGGCGGTGGCGGCGGCCGGAGTCGTGCCGTACGAGGAGACCGGGGTGCCCGCCGGGCTGCTGGCCGTGGCGTGGATCGTGTTCGTGGCGCTCGCCTTCCGGGCCCTGGACCACGCCGACGGGCTCGCGGGGACCGTGGGGGTGGTGACCGCCTTCGGTGTGGGCGCCTGTGCCGCCGCCGAGGTGATGGACGGGCTGGCCGTGCTGCTCAGTGTGCTCGCCGCCGCGCTCACCGGGTTCCTCATGCACAACTGGCATCCCGCGCGGATCGGGCTCGGCGCCTGCGGCTCGCTGTTCACGGG
The DNA here is from genome assembly GCF_053601275.1 of Streptomyces sp. NPDC004752. Lineage (NCBI taxonomy): Bacteria > Bacillati > Actinomycetota > Actinomycetes > Kitasatosporales > Streptomycetaceae > Streptomyces > Streptomyces sp. NPDC004752. The sequence goes on from NZ_JBSGBN010000081.1 coordinate 2,268, forward strand.
GTTCCTGCTGGCCGCGGCGGGCGTGGTCACCCGGGCCGGGTACGGGATCGGATCCAGCGCGGGGGTGCTGTTCTCGCTGACGGCCCTCGCCGGCGCCGATGTGGTGCTCGTGGTGGTGTCGCGGCGGATGGCCCGCCGGCCGCTGCTGCGCGAGGGCCGCGACCATGTGGCGCACCGGCTGCGGCGGCTCGGGCTCACCCCGCAGGGGGCCACCGTGCTGGCGGCGGCCGGGGCGTTCTCCGGGGTGCTCGTCGGGGTGCTCGCGCACACCGGGTGGGCGGGCGAGGAGAGCGTGCTGTGGGTGGCGGGCGGTGCGCTGGTCGTCGTTCTCCTGCTGCTGCGTGTTCCGGTGTATGGGTCCCGGCGTGTTACGTCTTCGCAGGTCAGCACCCAGTTGCGTGTAAGGAGCGGATAAGAGTTGAGTCCGGCTGACTCAGGTCTGTTGACCCGGTGGCCTGCCTCGTGCACACTTGAGTCCGTTCCACTCAAGTCAGCTGGAGGAAATCACCATGGCACGTGCGGTCGGCATCGACCTGGGCACGACTAACTCCGTCGTCAGCGTTCTGGAGGGCGGCGAGCCCACCGTCATCACCAACGCCGAGGGTGCCAGGACCACGCCGTCCGTCGTCGCCTTCGCCAAGAACGGCGAGGTGCTCGTCGGCGAGGTCGCCAAGCGGCAGGCGGTCACCAACGTGGACCGGACCATCCGCTCGGTGAAGCGCCACATGGGCACCGACTGGAAGATCCAGCTGGACGGGAAGGACTTCAACCCGCAGCAGATCTCCGCCTTCATCCTGCAGAAGCTGAAGCGGGACGCCGAGTCGTACCTGGGCGAGAAGGTGACCGACGCGGTCATCACCGTCCCGGCGTACTTCAACGACTCCGAGCGTCAGGCCACCAAGGAGGCCGGTGAGATCGCGGGCCTCAACGTCCTGCGCATCGTCAACGAGCCCACGGCGGCCGCGCTCGCCTACGGCCTCGACAAGGACGACCAGACGATCCTCGTCTTCGACCTCGGCGGCGGCACCTTCGACGTGTCCCTCCTGGAGATCGGTGACGGCGTCGTCGAGGTGAAGGCCACCAACGGCGACAACCACCTCGGCGGTGACGACTGGGACCAGCGCGTCGTCGACTACCTGGTCAAGCAGTTCCAGTCCGGCCACGGCGTGGATCTGAGCAAGGACAAGATGGCTCTGCAGCGTCTGCGTGAGGCTGCGGAGAAGGCGAAGATCGAGCTGTCCTCGTCCACCGAGACCTCGATCAACCTGCCCTACATCACCGCGTCCGCCGAGGGCCCGCTGCACCTGGACGAGAAGCTGACCCGCGCCCAGTTCCAGCAGCTGACCGCGGACCTGCTGGAGCGCTGCAAGACCCCGTTCCACAACGTCATCAAGGACGCCGGCATCCAGCTCAGCGAGATCGACCACGTCGTCCTCGTCGGCGGTTCCACGCGTATGCCCGCCGTAGCCGAACTGGTCAAGGAACTGACCGGCGGCAAGGAGGCCAACAAGGGCGTCAACCCGGACGAGGTCGTCGCCATCGGCGCCTCGCTCCAGGCCGGTGTCCTCAAGGGTGAGGTCAAGGACGTCCTGCTCCTCGACGTGACCCCGCTGTCCCTCGGCATCGAGACCAAGGGCGGCATCATGACCAAGCTGATCGAGCGCAACACGACGATCCCGACGAAGCGTTCGGAGATCTTCACCACGGCCGAGGACAACCAGCCGTCGGTGCAGATCCAGGTCTACCAGGGCGAGCGTGAGATCGCGGCCTACAACAAGAAGCTCGGTATGTTCGAGCTGACCGGTCTGCCCCCGGCGCCGCGCGGCGTCCCGCAGATCGAGGTCTCCTTCGACATCGACGCCAACGGCATCATGCATGTCACGGCGAAGGACCTCGGCACCGGCAAGGAGCAGAAGATGACCGTCACCGGCGGCTCCTCGCTGCCGAAGGACGAGGTCGACCGCATGCGCGAGGAGGCCGAGCGCTACGCGGAGGAGGACCACAAGCGCCGCGAGGCCGCCGAGACCCGCAACCAGGGCGAGCAGCTGGTCTACCAGACGGAGAAGTTCCTCAAGGACAACGAGGACAAGGTCCCGGGCGAGGTCAAGACCGAGGTCGAGGCCGCCGTCGCCGAGTTGAAGGAGAAGCTCAAGGGCGAGTCCGCCGAGGGCGACAACACGGCCGAGATCCGCACCGCGACGGAGAAGGTCGCGGCCGTCTCCCAGAAGCTGGGCCAGGCCATGTACGCCGACGCCCAGACCGGGCCGGCCGCCGCCGGTACCCCGGGTGCGTCCGGGGCCAAGGCCGACGACGATGTCGTCGACGCCGAGATCGTGGACGACGAGCGCAAGGACGGTGCCGCGTGACGGAGGAGACCCCGGGCTTCGACGAGAAGCCCGACGTCCCCTCAGGCGCCACCCCCGAAGACGCCGAGCCGCAGGCCGCCTCTCCCTCCTCGGAGGAGGCGGCGGCCCCGGCAGGGGACGCAAGCCGGAACGCCGGCCTGGTCGCCCAGCTGGACCAGGTGCGTACGGCGCTGGGCGAGCGCACTGCGGACCTCCAGCGCCTCCAGGCCGAGTACCAGAACTACCGCCGCCGCGTCGAGCGCGACCGGGTCGCGGTCCGGGAGATCGCCATCGCGAACCTCCTGACCGAGCTTCTGCCCGTGCTCGACGACATCGGCCGGGCCCGGGAGCACGGCGAACTCGTCGGCGGATTCAAGTCCGTCGCCGAATCGCTGGAGACCGTCGCGGCGAAGCTGGGCCTGCAGCAGTTCGGCAAGGAGGGCGAGCCCTTCGACCCGACGATCCACGAGGCCCTGATGCACTCGTACGCGCCGGACGTCAGCGAGACGATGTGCGTGGCGATTCTGCAGCCCGGGTATCGGATCGGCGAGCGCACCATCCGCCCCGCGCGGGTGGCCGTCGCCGAGCCCCAGCCCGGGGCGCAGCCCGCCAAGGCGGAGGACGGCGAAGAGAGTGCGTCGGGCGGTTCCACCGGTTCCGGCGGCTCCACCGGCTCCGGCGATGACAAGGAGAACGGTGGCCCGGAAGAGGGCTGACGTAAGCACCGGTCGGAAGGAGGGACGTCGGGGATGAGCACCAAGGACTTCATCGAGAAGGACTTCTACAAGGTCCTCGGCGTCCCCAAGGACGCCACCGAGGCGGAGATCAAGAAGGCGTACCGGAAGCTCGCCCGCGAGTATCACCCGGACGCCAACAAGGGCAACGCCCGGGCCGAGGAGCGGTTCAAGGAGATCTCCGAGGCGAACGACGTCCTCGGCGACGCCAAGAAGCGCAAGGAGTACGACGAGGCGCGCGCCCTCTTCGGCAACGGCGGGTACCGCCCGGGGCCGGGCGCGGGCGGCGGCAACTTCAACTTCGATCTGGGCGACCTCTTCGGGGGCAACGCCCAGGGCGGCGGCGCCGGCGGCTTCGGCGATGTCTTCGGGGGCCTGTTCAACCGGGGCGGCACGGGCACCACGCGCACCCAGCCGCGGCGCGGCCAGGACATCGAGTCCGAGGTCACGCTGAGCTTCACGGAGGCCATCGAGGGCGCCACGGTGCCGCTCCGGATGTCCTCGCAGGCTCCCTGCAAGGCATGCTCCGGCACCGGTGACAAGAACGGCACACCGCGGGTGTGCCCGACCTGTGTCGGCACCGGGCAGGTGGCGCGGGGTTCGGGCGGCGGGTTCTCGCTCACCGACCCCTGCCCCGACTGCAAGGGCCGCGGTCTGATCGCCGAGCACCCCTGCCTGGAGTGCAAGGGCAGCGGCCGCGCCAAGTCGTCCCGGACCATGCAGGTCCGTATCCCCGCGGGGGTGACGGACGGGCAGCGGATCCGGCTGCGCGGCAAGGGCGCCCCCGGCGAGCGGGGCGGCTCGGCGGGCGACCTCTACGTGGTCGTGCACGTCGGCGAGCACGCGGTGTTCGGCCGCAAGGGCGACAACCTCACGGTGACCGTCCCGGTGACGTTCGCCGAGGCGGCGCTCGGCGGCGAGGTCCGGGTGCCCACCCTGGGCGGTCCCACCGTCACGCTGAAGCTGCCACCGGGCACGCCCAACGGCCGCACCATGCGGGCCCGGGGCAAGGGCGCGGTCCGCAAGGACGGCACCCGTGGGGACCTGCTGGTCACCGTCGAGGTGAGTGTTCCCAAGGGCCTGACGGGGAAGGCTCGTGACGCGCTGGAGGCGTATCGCGAGGCGACCGTGGGCGAGGACCCGCGGGCGGAGCTGTTCGAGGCCGCGAAGGGAGCCTGAGAGTGATGGACGGCCGTCGACGTAACCCGTATGAACTGACCGAGGAGACCCCGGTCTACGTCATCTCGGTGGCGGCCCAGCTCTCCGGACTCCACCCGCAGACGTTGCGCCAGTACGACCGGCTCGGCCTGGTCTCCCCGGACCGCACCGCGGGACGGGGCCGCCGTTACTCGGCCCGTGACATCGAACTGCTCCGCCAGGTGCAGCAGTTGTCGCAGGACGAGGGCATCAACCTGGCCGGTATCAAGCGCATCATCGAACTGGAGAACCAGGTCGCCGCCCTCCAGTCCCGCGTCGCGGAACTGGAGGCGGCCCTGGACGGCGCGGCGGCGACCATGCGGCAGCGCGAGGCCGCCGTCCACGCCTCCTACCGCCGGGACCTGGTGCCGTACCAGGAGGTCCAGCAGACCAGCGCGCTCGTGGTGTGGCGGCCGAAGCGGCAGCAGAACGACTGACGGCTTTCACCCGAACTCCCTTTGCTCGAACTCCCGTTGACGGAGAGCCGGTACAGAGAGTTTTGGTGGAGAGCCGGTAGAGGGTGTCCGGCATGGTCTCCGCCAGATTTTCACAGGGGCGGGTGGACTTGGTGTTGCGTACTCGTTGGGCAGTTCAGCAGTTCAGCAGTTCAGCAGTTCCGCTTGACGCGGGTGCTATGGCGGGCGGCGCCATCAAGGCGCTCAAGGCCGCCGACGCACGCGTCCGAGAGCGGGCGGTCCGGGCTCGGACCGTCGCGCCCATTGCGCCTACCCGACCGCGTATGGCGCGGTCAAGATGCAGTGCGCTGTATTCACTCGGGCGGGTGGGGCGGGCCATGTCCCTGGGGGCTGACGCCTGTTGTGGGATTCCTGGGGTGTTCGCCCGGGGGCGTTGTTGCCCGGGGTGACGGAGCGGCCGTCCAGGGGCCGGTGCGTGGCGTGCACGGGGCTTGCCGGTGCGGGGTGTGCGCGTCCACGCCCGGTTTTGCCTGAACACGCCCTGCTCATCCCGCTGACGGGCGTGCTGTCGGTGGAGGGACGGGTCGGGGTTGTCGGGTGGGGGTTGGTCGCTGCGCGGGTGCCGGGCGGGGTGGGCAGCAGCTTCTCACGCAGGGGCGCGGAGGGCCGCGGAGGGGGTGTTCAGGGGCGCGGAGGACGCCGGGAGGAAGCAGGAGATACCGGTGGTTTTCCCTGGGCACGGCGGGGAGTGCCGTGTTGCGGTGCCGGTCGGGGCCGCGCATAGTTGCGCTGCGGAAGTGGCAGCAACCGGGGGTGGAATGCGCGATGGCCGGGTGGGGAACGGAGGAGCATCCACACGGTGCGGATCGTCTGTGCGAAGTCGGGGACCGCGTGTATTCCCGGGCCGTACGGCGCGGCCGGGTGCCGCGCACGGATGCCGAGCCGGTGCCCTGTCTGCTGGAACTCGCCCTGCTGCACCCGGACCCGGACGACATGGACTGGCTGGTGCCGACCTCGCCGCAGGAGGTCATGACCCGGCTGCTGCGCGGGGTGCACGACGAGGTCAGGGAGAGCCAGCGGCGGGTGGGCTCGGCGGTGGCGGCCTTCGAGCGGTACGCGGGGATCGGCCGCCAGCTCCGGGCCCTCTCGTCCGCCCCGGCCGAGGGCGGCGCGATCCGGGTCCTGGACGGGCTGTCCCGGATCCAGGCGGCGATGGACGAGGCGACCAACGCCTGTACCACCGAGGTGCTGACGGTGCAGCCCGGCGGCATCCGGCGGGAGGCCGAGCTGACCGAGGGTCTGCACCGGGCGCTGGCGCTGCGCGGCCGGGGCGTGCGCATGCGCGACCTGTACACGCATGTGGCGCGGCACGGCCAGGGGCTGCTCAACTACCTTGAGCTGATGGGCGATGCGGTGCAGGCCCGCACCCTGGACGAGGTCATCGACCGGCTGATCCTGTTCGACCGCACGGTCGCCTTCATTCCGGCCAACACCGACCGCACGATGGCGCTTGAGCTGCGTCACCCGGCGCTGGTCGGGTATCTGGTCACCGTGTTCGAACGGCTGTGGCGGCTGGCGATCCCGCTGACCGCCCCGCTCCCGGACACCGGCATCGAGGGCATCTCGCACCGTGAGCAGTCCATCGCCGCGCTGCTCGCGGAGGGCCACCAGGACGCGGTGATCGCGGAGCGCCTCGGCATCAGCGTCCGTACCTGCCGTGCCCATATCGCCCGGCTGTCGGAGACCCTCGGCGCGGCCAGCCGTACCCAGTTGGGCGTGCGCATCGCCCAGGTGGGCCTGGACGGTCCGCCGCGCACCGCGGGCGTCGGTCCGCTCAGTCTTCCTGATCAAGGATCCCCGAGCGTGCGATGAGATAGCCGAGTTGGGCGCGGCTGCCGCTGCCCAGGGCCTGGGCCAGCTTGGCGATATGGGCGCGGCAGGTGCGTACGTTCATGCCGAGGCGGCGGGCGATGGCCTCGTCGACATGGCCCTCGACGAGGAGCTTGGCGATCGAGTGCTGGATGTCCGTGATGCCGTCGGGGGCGGCCTCGTAGGGCCCGTCCGTGCTCAGCGGGACGGCGCGGCTCCACATGAACTCGAAGACCTTGACCAAGTAGCGGACCAGGCCCGGCTGGCGCAGTTCCAGGGCCACCTGCTGGTCGTCGCGGATGGGGATGAACGCGACGGTGTCGTCGCAGATGATGAGGCGCTCCACCAGTTCGTCGATGGTGCGGTACTCGGCCTTGCCGTAGGCGAGGCGCGCGGCGTAGGCCAGCTTCTCCGGGTTGTGGCGGGCGGTGTGCTGGTACAGGGTGCGGATCCGGACGCCGCGTTCGATCAGCGGCCGGTCGCGCTCCAGGCCCTTGAGCACGCTCCGTTCGGAGATGCGGTCGCTGGGCTGGACCGTGAGCACCTCCGTGCGGCACTGTTCGGTGGCCAGGTTGAGCGCGGCGTTGATCCGTTCGCTGCCCTCCAGCAGGGTGATCGAGTCACTGCTCGTCGTGGCCTGCGTGCTCAGGGTCATGAACGGCTCGAAGGTGTCGGCCAGTTCGATGGTCAGCCGCCGGCGCTCGGATATCTCACGTTCGACGGGGCTGAGCCGCTGCGCCAGGGCGACCGCGGGAGGCACCGGACGCAGCCGGTCCGGATCGTCCGGGTCCGGGTGCAGCAGGCCGAACTCCACAAGGCAGGGGGCGGCTTCGACATCTGTGCGCGCGACGCGTCCCGTGCGTAGAGCGGCGGCGTAGATGCGGCCACCGTCCTCGCACAGTTCCGTCACAGCATGGGGATGTGTCGCTTTTGCGTGATTCGTTTCCAAATCTCCACCCCCCAGGGTCCTGAACATGCAGGAACATGATGCACCGATTGTGTGGCCATGACGTGCCCGAATAAGCCATCGTCGTACCCGACGGGGGAAAAGGGGACCTTCAAGTGAGGACGAAGCCGACTATGCGTAAGAAAATGCTTCGCTCGGTGCTTGTCGCCGCCTTCTCCGCCCTCGTGGCCGTCGGTGCGTTGGGTGGCTTCTCCGGCGAGAAGGGCGAGGCTCGGGCGAACACCAGCTGGCCGAGCATCGTGATGGGCGAGGACAACACCTCGTGGCCGCTCCCGCCGGCAGATGGAGCCGGGAGCTGATGTGACCACGCCACCCGACGACCGATCCTTCCGCCGTGAGATGGCGACCGCCTATCGCTCCGGCTGGCACTTCATCGACCTGGTCACCGCCATCCCCCACAACGGTGACTCGCTGATGGTGACCGTGTTCGGCGAGCCGGTCGTCGTCACGAGGGACGAGGACGAGGACGTGCGGGCGTACCGGTGTCTGAGGAAGCCCCGAGGGGCGCCGCAACCCGTGCGATGTGCCATCCGGTACGGAATGATCTTTGTGAACCTGGACCAACGGGACCACCGGCTCGCCGAGCCGGAGGTGTCGGATCTGAGGACCCTCTCGGCCACCCCCCGCAGTGCCTGACGCGATTCCCCCGTCGTAAAAGATCGCTCAGGCGCTTCCCCCAGCAGCGGCGTCACCGTGACCTGAACACGGTGACGCCGCTGCAGTTTCAGGGGAAATTTCGCGACATCATCGCGTTCTCATGCTGGCCGAAAACCGCTTGCGGCCGCCTGCGGACTCGGCCGGGAATGGGGCTTGACCCGGTGCGGTTCGCCCCGGCGAGGTTTGAAATGATGCGGCATGGCCTGGCTCTGCTCGACCCGGCGCGGCCGGGTCCGGCGGACCCGGCTCCGGCGTCACCCGCGCCCCAGCGCCCGCTCCACCCGGATCTCGATCACCACGCGGGACGGATTCGGCGACGGCGTCCGCTCGTACCGCTCGGCATGACGCCGCTCCGCCTCCGCGATGCGCTCCCGGTCGGTGTGGACGAGGGCCCGGCCCTCCAGGGTGGCCCAGCGGCGGCCGTCCACCTGGCAGACGGCGACCCGGGCACCGCCAGGGCCGGCCGCGACGACATGCGCCGCCTTGGCGCTCGCCCCGTTCGTGATCACCCGCGCCAGCCGGGCCGCGGGGTCGAAGGTCACGGAGACGGGCACGACGTGCGGGGTGCCGTCCGGGCGGAGGGTCGTCAGGGTGCACAGGTGGCGCTCCCGCCAGAAGGCGAGGTACGACGTGTGCGGGGCGTCCAGGTCCACGGCGTATTCCACGGCGGGTCGGCTCATGGATCCGGAAGGTATCCCCCGGAGGCTCCCGAGTACTGCCTTGAGTGGAATAGACTCAACTTTGTGTACGTTGGTTAAGTCAGCACTGGGAGACGTGGCCGACAAGCCGACGCCGAGGAGGAGAACGCGAACGTGGACGCCGAGCTGACCAACAGGAGCCGGGACGCGATCAACGCGGCCAGCAACAGGGCCGTTACCGACGGTCACCCCGACCTCACGCCTGCTCACTTGCTGCTGGCCCTGCTCCAAGGGCGAGGCAATCAAGCGAACGAGAACATCACCGACCTGCTCGCCGCCGTCGACGCCGACCAGGCCGCCGTGCGCTCCGGGACCGAGCGGGTGCTCGCCGGACTGCCCAGCGTGACCGGGTCCACCGTCGCACCCCCGCAGCCCAACCGCGAACTGCTCGCCGTCCTCGCCGACGCCGCCAAGCGCGCGAAGGAACTCGGCGACGACTACCTCTCCACCGAGCACCTGCTCATCGGCATCGCCGCGAAGGGCGGCGCGGCCGGCGAGGTGCTGTCCCGGCAGGGCGCCGATGCCAAGAAGCTGCAGGCGGCCTTCCAGAAGGCGAGGGGAGGGCGACGGGTGACCACCGCCGACCCCGAGGGCCAGTACAAGGCCCTGGAGAAGTTCGGCACCGACTTCACCGCGGCGGCCCGGGACGGCAAGCTGGACCCCGTCATCGGGCGGGACCACGAGATCCGGCGGGTCGTCCAGGTGCTGTCCCGTCGCACCAAGAACAACCCCGTGCTCATCGGCGAGCCCGGCGTCGGCAAGACCGCGGTCGTCGAGGGCCTCGCCCAGCGGATCGTGAAGGGCGACGTGCCCGAGTCGCTGAAGGACAAGCGGCTGGTGGCGCTCGACCTCGGCGCGATGGTCGCGGGCGCCAAGTACCGGGGCGAGTTCGAGGAGCGGCTGAAGACGGTCCTCGCCGAGATCAAGGACTCCGACGGGCAGATCATCACCTTCATCGACGAGCTGCACACCGTCGTCGGGGCCGGGGCCGGCGGTGACTCCGCCATGGACGCCGGCAACATGCTCAAGCCGATGCTCGCCCGCGGCGAGCTGCGCATGGTCGGCGCCACCACCCTCGACGAGTACCGCGAACGGATCGAGAAGGACCCGGCGTTGGAGCGGCGCTTCCAGCAGGTGCTGGTCGCCGAGCCGACCGTCGAGGACACCATCGCCATCCTGCGCGGCCTCAAGGGCCGCTACGAGGCCCACCACAAGGTGCAGATCGCGGACAGCGCGCTGGTGGCCGCCGCCACGCTCTCCGACCGCTACATCACCTCCCGCTTCCTGCCCGACAAGGCCATCGACCTGGTGGACGAGGCCGCCTCCCGGCTGCGCATGGAGATCGACTCCTCGCCCGTCGAGATCGACGAACTCCAGCGTGCCGTCGACCGGTTGAAGATGGAGGAGCTGGCGCTGGCCAAGGAGACCGACCCGGCCTCCCGGGACCGCCTGGAGAAGCTGCGCCGCGACCTCGCCGACAAGGAGGAAGAACTGCGCGGCCTCAACGCCCGCTGGGAGAAGGAGAAGCAGTCCCTGAACCGGGTCGGCGAGCTGAAGGAACGGCTGGACGACCTGCGGGGCCAGGCCGAACGCGCCCAGCGCGACGGTGACTTCGACACCGCCTCCAAGCTGCTGTACGGCGAGATCCCCCAGCTGGAGAAGGAACTGGAGGCCGCCTCTCAGGCCGAGGAGGAGGCCGCCAAGGACACCATGGTGAAGGACGAGGTCGGCTCCGACGACATCGCCGACGTCGTCGCCGCCTGGACCGGCATCCCCGCCGGGCGCCTGCTGGAGGGCGAGACACAGAAGCTGCTGCGCATGGAGGACGAGCTGGGACGGCGGCTGATCGGCCAGACCGAGGCCGTGCGCGCCGTCTCCGACGCGGTGCGGCGCAGCCGGGCCGGCATCGCCGACCCCGACCGGCCCACCGGCTCCTTCCTGTTCCTCGGCCCGACCGGCGTCGGCAAGACCGAACTCGCCAAGGCGCTCGCCGACTTCCTCTTCGACGACGAGCGGGCCATGATCCGCATCGACATGTCGGAGTACGGTGAGAAGCACAGCGTGGCCCGGCTGGTCGGCGCGCCTCCTGGATACGTCGGCTACGAGGAGGGCGGCCAGCTGACCGAGGCGGTGCGCCGCCGCCCGTACAGCGTGGTGCTGCTGGACGAGGTGGAGAAGGCGCACCCCGAGGTCTTCGACATCCTCCTCCAGGTGCTGGACGACGGCCGGCTGACCGACGGACAGGGCCGTACGGTCGACTTCCGCAACACGATCCTCGTACTGACCTCGAACCTGGGCAGCCAGTTCCTGGTCGAGCCGACCACCAGCGAGTCGGAGAAGAAGGAGCAGGTGCTGGAGATGGTCCGCGCCTCCTTCAAGCCCGAGTTCCTCAACCGGCTGGACGACCTGGTCGTCTTCTCGGCCCTGAGCAAGGACGAGCTGGCCCGGATCGCCCGGCTCCAGATCGACCGGCTGGCGGGGCGCCTGGCCGAACGCCGGCTCACCCTGGAGGTCACCCCCGAGGCACTGGCCTGGCTCGCGGACGAGGGCAACGACCCGGCCTACGGTGCCCGGCCGCTGCGCCGCCTGGTCCAGACCGCCATCGGTGACCGTCTCGCCAAGGAGATCCTCGCCGGGGAGGTCAAGGACGGCGACACGGTCCGGGTGGACGCCTTCGGCGACGGCCTCCTGGTCGGCCCGGCCACCGGCAAGACGCTCTAAGAGCTGCGACCGCCTTTCGCAGGCCGACGGTCCGCCCCACGCCGGCGAATTCCGGGGGCGGTGCCACACGAGTGATCAACTGGCTGTGGCCAGGAGCTCAGCGGGCGCTCGGCTGGGGTTTCCCAGCCGAGCGTTTTGCGCGGGCGGGCGGTTGGTCGGTGGCCCTTGGCTGCGGCTGCGGCTGCGGCGCCGGGCGGGGTGGGGCTGTGCGGCGCGTCCGACGGCTCCGGTTCAGGTCGAGATGGGCGCCGTGCTCGCAGAACTCGGTAGGGGGCAGGAGGATGGATTCGGCGACCGGGAGCGTGCGGTCGTACGGCTCCGGGCTCTGCCGGAACTCGGTGTGACAGTTCGTGTCCAGCCAGGTCTGCGGCGTGCCCCGGGTCTGCAGGCGTGCACCGCGCGTCGTGCACCCCGTCATTGTGATCAGCGCCGTCGGCAACAGCGCGGGCGGTACGTGACCGCGGTGCGCAGACCCCACCTGGTCCGGACCCACCTGGTCGGGACCCACCTGGCCCGGCCCCGGGTGGCCCGGTCGCCCTGGTCGCCCCGGTCGGCCCGCGCGTCCGTCATCGTGCTGCCGGGTGCCGCCGTCCGCTCACCTGGATGTCATCGACCGGGCAGAACATGTCAGCCGAGCGCTGACAGGCCACGCCGGGGCTTGCCACCCCCCTCCCCGCATGGGGGAGGATGGCGGAATCCGCACGAAGGGAAAATCACGGTGAGCATCGACCCGTCCTCGATTCCGAACTTCGGGGGCCAGCCCGAGCCGCAGCCCCAAGGACCGGCGGGCCCCGTCGTCCCGGATCAGGACCTCGTGAAGCAGCTCCTCGACCAGATGGAGCTCAAGTACGTCGTCGACGACGAGGGTGACCTCGCGGCGCCGTGGGAGCAGTTCCGTACGTACTTCATGTTTCGTGGGGAGGCCGAACAGACGGTCTTCTCCGTGCGGACCTTCTACGACCGGCCCCACAAGATCGACGAGAAGCCGCAGCTCCTGGAGTCCATCGACGACTGGAACCGCAGGACCCTGTGGCCCAAGGTGTACACGCACACCCACGACGACGGTACCGTCCGCCTCATCGGCGAGGCGCAGATGCTGATCGGCACCGGCGTCGACCTCAACCACTTCGTCTCCTCCACGGTCAGCTGGGTGCGGGCCGCGATCGAGTTCGACAAGTGGCTGGTGGAACAGCTCGGCCTCGAACAGGAGGTCAACGAGGCGGACACGCCCGAGGACGAGGAGTGACACCTCGTCCCGCACGGTGACGCATGGCGTCCCGCGCGTGAGGCAGGGCGGCGTGGCGGCTACAGTGGCGTGCGAGCGATCACGACGAGGTAGGCGCCGTAGCCGAAGGAGAGCCCGGCCAGGCCGCAGACCACCACGGTCGCGTGCCAGGGCCGGGCTCTCGCCGTCCGCACCAGTGCCCGGGCCAGCGGGACCAGCAGCGGGAACGCGGGCAGCAGGAAGCGCGGCTTGGACTCGAAGAAGCCGGAACCGCCGAGCGCGATCAGCAGCAGGACGCCGCTGTACACGAGGAGCGGGAGCGGGGCGCGGTCCACGACGAGCAGTGCGTACAGCAGGACCGCCGCCACCATGATCAACAGCACCATGGGGAAGACCAGCCGGTTGCCCTGCATCAGCAGCCCCCGGACGAAGTGCAGCGAGCCGCGCCCCAGGTCGAACCTCGACCCCCACAGCCGCTGCACCTCGAAGTACCCGCCGAGCAGGTCGCTCTTGCGCCGGCCCACCCAGAGCACATAGGCCGTCCAGCCCAGGGGCGCGACCGCGGCGCCCGTCCACAGCCTGTGGGAAAACCGGCCGCGACGCCGGCGGATCCGGTACGCCTCACAGACCGCCGCCGCGAGCACGGCCGCGGCGACCGCGATGCCGTTGGGCCGGGACAACCCGGCGAGCGTGGCCAGGCCGCCCGCCCACATCCAGTTCCCGGCCAGTACGGCGTACAGGGACCAGGCCGCGAACGCGGTGAGCACGGGTTCCGTGTAGGCCATCGACAGCACGACGGAGTGCGGCAGCAGCCCCCACAGCACCACCAGCGTGATGCCCACGCCGGGCCCGTACAGGCGGGCCCCCACCGCGTGGATGCCGCAGGCGGCGATCCCGGCCGCGGCCCAGGACACCAGCAGTCCCGCGGCGCCCCCGCCGAGCGGCGTCAGGGCCGTCACGACCCGCACCAGGGCCGGATACAGCGGGAAGAACGCCAGGTCGCTGTGGATGACCGTCGGCTCGAAGAACAGGGTGCGGCCGTAGCCGTGCGCGGCGATGCCCAGGTACCAGACGGAGTCCCAGGAGCGGCCGAGCAGTGCCAGCGGCTGCTGGTCCCTGGCCCAGGCGGCCATGGCGAGCACGGCGATCCCGGCGAGCCGGGCGATGGCGAACACCCCGAGCGCGACCCCGCTCGCCGTCAGGGGGGACAGCCGGGTCCGGGCGCGCTCCCGGGGACCGGGCTCCTGGGACGCCGCGGCAGCGGCAGGGGCGAGGGTGGAACTGGCGTGGCTCACATTTCCGCAGCTTGCAGCGGTGAGCCCGGGGACGCGAGCAGTGTGCGCCCGAGTGGGTTCGCTTCGGCCGCCATCGGCGTGGCGACGTGACAGAACTGGGCCCGGCCCTCACCCGCCCGATCCCCGTGCCGGATGGTCACCGCCGCCCGCCGACGCCGCAACGAGAACGTTGCCACGCACCGACTCGGCCCCCGGCAACGCTCGAAATCAGAGAAAAATCAGAATACAGTCTGAGTATGAGCATCGTGCACTCGGCATTCGACTCGGAATCTGTCTCGTTCACCGATCTGTCCCGGAACCCGAAGGGCATCGCCGCCAGGGCCGCCGCCCTGGGATGCCTGCGTGTCACGCACCGAGACGCGCCCGACATGGTGCTGACCACCGCCATACACGCAGAGCGCACCGAGGAGAACCTGACTACGGCGTCCCGGCTGTTCCTTGCCCTGATGAAGCAGGACGACGGTGCCAAGTCGCTTCTGCTCGCGCTGCCCGAGGTGTTCCCGTGGGTGCGCCATCTGGACGCTGAAGAGGTCCGGGAATTCACTGTCGAGCTTCTGGGCGCGCTGTCCGATGCCGCTGAACTGGGCGCCAGGGAGGCTGTGCACCGAGCGATCGTCTCGTGGCAGGCAACCGCCCGCATCAACGCCGACCCGGACCAGCTCAGGGAAGCGCTCCGTCCGCTTGGCGACATCGACCTCGGCCCCGTCGAGGTGCACGAGTGAGCCCGAAGAAAGGCGATCGGGTCAGCGTCCCTCCGCTGAGCGGCTGGAACGTCGCTCACGGGACGACAGAGGCCGCGAACGGCTGGGAGGAACTGTGCCGGGTGGCGCTGCCGAACGCGCATCGCTGCCTGGAGACCCTTCGTGCGGACCCGCTGTCGCGGTCCAACTGGAACCGCCGGCACCAGCTCCGAGGCAGGCACGCCACCAGGGAATGGAAGGGCTCTGAGCTGGAGCAGCGGGAGTACGAGATCACCAGCGGCGGCCGGGTCCGCTACCTGGTCAGCCCGGACACCTCGACTGTGGTCCTTGTGTATGCCTCCCCGCGGCATCCGAAGGACACCGAATAGCCTCGACTGTTATGCGGCCAGGCTCTTGAGTCGTGCCGCCGCCTCCTCCAGCACGCTTGTCCGCTCGCAGAACGCGAATCACACAAAGGGCGCACCCTGCCCACGGCGGTCGTAGAAGACGGCGTTGGGAATGGCGACGACGCCCGCGCGTTCCGGCAGGGTGCGGCAGAAGGCGAAGCCGTCCTTCTCGCCCAGTGGGCGGATGTCGGTGGTGATGAAGTACGTGCCGACGGGCCGGAAGACCTCGAAGTGTCCGACCCCGAGTCAGCTTTCGTAGTGGTAGCGGCACTGTGCGATCAGGACGCCGTCCTCGGTGGCCTTGTAGATCAGTCGGTGCTCGTCGTTGATGCGGCGCGACCAGTAGGCCTGGAACCCGTGCTTGAGCGGTTCCGGTTTGCCGATGCCCTCGTTGCCGTTCCGGGCGGTGTCCGCGATGAGCGTGTTGATGCGCTTCAGGACCTTCCGGTCCTGAAGCTGCCACCACAGGTAGTCCTCCCAGGCGCGGGAGGAGAAGGTGATCTTCAACTCGCGGCCCTTATGCGTCGGTCGCCAGCTCGCGTACGGTGCCGCCGCCGTTTTCCAGCTCGTCGATGGACGCGAGCAGGCGCCGGGCGTTCGCCGGGCTTCGCAGCAGGTATGCCGTCTCCTTCAGGGACTCGTAGTCCTCGAGGGAGACTATGACGACCGGCTCATGTCCGGCCCGGGTGATGATGACTTCTTCGCGGTCGTCGGTGACGGAGTTGAGCACCTCGGCGTACCGTGCGCGAGACTCGGAATAGGTCATGGTCTTCACGATCAACCCTCCTTGACGTACAAGAAATTGTACGTTGGCACTTGTGGTGTGGCAAGCGCCGGAATGACGGCCGTGACCGGGCGGCCTCCGCGCGAAAGTTCCCTGGGGGTGAGGGACGGCAGGCAACGAGGAATGCGACGACCGGCCTCATGGGGCGGCGGTCAGTGCGCGAACGCCTTGCGGAGCCGTTCCGCCGCGTCCACCAGTACCTCAGTGCGTTTGCAGAAGGCGAACCGGACGAAGGGCGCGCCCTCCTCGCGGTGGTCGTAGAAGACCGCGTTCGGGATGGCGACGACACCCGCCCGCTCGGGGAGAGCGCGGCAGAAGGCGAGGCCGTCGGTGTCGCCGAGGGGCCGGATGTCGGTGGTGACGAAGTAGGTTCCGCTCGGTCGGAAGACGGTGAAGCCTGCGTCGGTGAGGCCCGCGCTGAGCAGATCACGCTTGGCGCGCAGGTCGTCGCGGAAGGCATCGAAGTAGGTGTCGGGCAGGCGCAGGGCCTCGGCGACGGCGTACTGGAAGGGACCGGAGGCGACGTACGTCAGGAATTGCTTGGCGGAACGGACGGCGGTCACGAGTTCCGCGGTACCGGTCACCCAGCCGACCTTCCAGCCGGTGAACGAGAAGGTCTTTCCGGCGGAGCCGATGGTGACCGTGCGGTCGCGCATGCCGGGGAACGTGGCCAGCGGCAGATGCTCCGCGTCGTCGAACACCAGGTGCTCGTACACCTCGTCCGTCACCACCAGCAGGTCCCGCTCGACTGCGAGTGCGGCGATCGCGGCCAGCTCCTCGCGGGTGAGCACCGTCCCCGTCGGATTGTGCGGGGTGTTGACCAGCAGCAGCCGGGTGCGGTTCGTCACCGCGGCGCGCAGCTCGTCGAGGTCGAGGCGGAAGCCGCCCTCGTGCGGGCGGAGCGTCACCGGCACCCGGGTGCCGCCCGCCATCGCGATGCTCGCCGCGTAGGAGTCGTAGTACGGCTCCAACGCGATGACCTCGTCCCCGGGCTCCAGCAGCGCGAGCAGCGTCGCCGCGATCGCCTCCGTCGCGCCCGCCGTCACCAGCACCTCGGTGTCGGGGTCGTGGGCCAGGCCGTAGCGGCGCTCCTGGTGCGCGGCGATGGCCGTCCGCAGTTCGGGGATGCCGGGCCCCGGCGGGTACTGGTTGCCGCGGCCCTCGCGCAACGCGCGCACGGCCGCCTCCCGTACCTCGTCGGGGCCGTCAGTGTCGGGGAAGCCCTGGCCCAGGTTGATCGATCCGGTCCGCACCGCCAGGGCGGACATCTCGGCGAAGATCGTCGTCCCGAACTCGGCGAGCCGACGGTTGAGCAGTGGGCGTGCGCTGGATGTCATGCCGGTCATCCTGCGCCGAAGCTCTGGAGTTCCTCAACTCTGCTTTGGCCTTCCGGGCGGCCGGGCATCCCTCGTGCACACGGCAGTCACGCCGCACGCGAGGCGCCCACGGGGGGTCGCTTCGGGGGAACGGAAGGAGGGTGGCGCCATGGTTTTCGGCATCATCCTGGCGGTGATCGTGATCCTGTTCATCGGGTCCGTGGCGGGCGGATCGCGCAAACGGAAGAAGGGCAAGAACAAGAAGGGGGCAACGGCCGGGACGGGCGGGCAGGTGAAGAAGGGGGCGCAGGTCAGGAACCGTCGTGGTCGGGGGGCCCGTTCGTCCTCATCCTCATCCTCATCCTCGTCTTCGTCCGACGCCGGGGGGAGTTGGTGGGCCGGTGACTCGGGCGGCTCGTCCTCGGGCGGACATGGCGGACATGGCGGGCATGGAGGGCACTCGTGCGGCGGCGGCCACTCCTGTGGTGGTGGCTCGTCGTGCGGCGGCGGGGGTGGATGCGGCGGAGGCAGCTGACACGGGGCAGCCGAGCTTCACCGCGCACCACGAACCGCACCACCACGAACCGCACCACCACGAACCGCGGTCCGGGCCGCACCACGAACCGCGGTCCGGGCCGCGTACCGGGCGCCCGTCGGGTGAAGGCATCCGACGGGCGCTCAGCCATATCCAGAACGCGCCCCGCGTACGCCGTAGTTGAACAATTGAGCTGTAGAGCCCTCTGAGGGATGGAAACCCCATGAACTTGGGTAAAAACGCTGTGGCGGCACCACAGTTCGTGATTCCCTCTAAATCACCGACGCAGCCCCTCGGACGTCCGGCGGACAGCCCACTCCTTGGCTGGGCCGGCTGGGCCGACCGGGCTGATGTGGCCTGTCTCCCGGTGTCGACCGGGGTGTGCCGGACCACACTCCCTCTTCTTCCTTGTGTGCTAGCGGAGCCGACCCATGCTCACGACCCTCACCACCTCCTACACCGACACGTGCGCGGCCGACCTCGCCTGGACGCTGGGGCGCGAGCCGCTCCCCGCCCTCGCCACGCTCGACCTCGAACTGACCGGGGCGAAGCTCCAGATGAGACTGCTCGGCGCGTCCCACCAGGTACTCCTTGAGGAGGAGCAGGGCGCCTGCTCGGAGACGGTGGCGTGCATTCCGGGATCCAGCACGCCGCTGCCGCTGGGCGTCGCCAAGCGCGTCGGCGACTGGGAGTACGAGTTCGCGGCCCGCGTGGAGTCCCTCGCGCCCGGCTCCTTCGCGGGCCGCGCCCAGGAACTGCTGGCCCTGGTCTCCGACCATCCCTGCGGTCTCGTCGGCGTCTTCCCCGGCAGTCCGTACGCCTTCACGGCGATGCTCGCCCAGCGCCACGAGGGCCAGGTGCACTGGCGCACCTGGCACGCGTATCCGCAGGACGGCCAACTGGTGGCCACACGAACCCGGGTGGGCGTGCGAGTGCCGATGCCCTCGGCGGAACCCGGTCCGGGCGCCGCACCGATTGTGGCGGGATAAACACCCTTCGTGGCGGGATAAACACCCTGTGCGTCATGCGCGGGCAGTTCCACACGTGTGGGTGACGAAGCGTGCCCGTCATGTGACGTAACGTCGCAGAGTGATCGAACCGCACGCCCCCGCCCCTCCGGGTGCCCCGCTGCTCCGGGCCGGGCCCGCACGGCTGTCCGTCCGGCCGACGACCGGACGGTTCCTGGTCCTCGCGGGCGTCTTCGTCTGCGCGGCCTGCGGACTCGTCTACGAACTCGAACTGGTCGCCCTCGCCTCGTACTTGATAGGCGACTCGGTCACCCAGGCATCCGTCGTGCTGTCCGTCATGGTCTTCGCGATGGGACTCGGCTCGCTCGCCGCGAAGCGGCTGCGCCGGCACGCTGCAGCTGCCTTCGGCGCCGTCGAAGCCGGCCTCGCCCTGGTCGGCGGTTGCAGCGCGATGGCGCTCTACGCGGTGTTCGCCTGGACCGGCGACTGGGGCGGCCTGTGGGCCAACGGCCCCCGCTGTCTGCTCGTCACCTTCTCGCTCGCCATCGGCCTGCTGATCGGCGCCGAGGTGCCGTTGCTGATGGAGCTGATCCAGCGTATCCGGCGGCAGGACGCGGGCGGCGCGGTCGCCGACCTGTTCGCGGCGGACTACGTCGGCGCGCTCGTCGGCGGCCTCGCCTTCCCGTTCCTCCTGCTGCCGTTCCTCGGCCAGTTGACCGGCGCGCTGCTCACCGGAGCGGTCAACGCCCTCGCGGGCGGCGCCCTGGTCCTCGGCCTGTTCCGCCGCGACCTGACCCGCCGCGCCCGCTGGCTGCTGCTGCTCGCCAACCTCATCGTGCTCGGCGTCCTCGCCTCCGCCGCCGTCCTCGTCGACGACTTCGAACGCCTCGCCCGGCAGGCGGTGTACGGCGGGGACGTACGGGTGGCCGTCCAGACCGACGTCCAGGAGGTGGTCCTCACCGGCGGCACCGGCGGACACCCGCTCGATCTGTACCTGGACGGCCGACTGCGGGTCGGCGGCCGGGACGAGGGCCGCTACCACGAGGCGCTGGTCCATCCCGCGATGGCCGGCCCGCACGCGCGCGTGCTCATCCTCGGCGGCGGGGACGGGCTGGCGGCGCGGGAAGTGCTGCGTTACCCGGACGTGCGGCGGGTCGACATCGTCGAACTCGACGCGGGCCTCGTCCGGCTGGCCCGCCGCGACCCGGGGCTGTCCGCGCTCAACGGCCACGCGTACCTCGACCATCGCGTCCATGTCACGACCCAGGACCCGTTCCGCTGGCTGCGCGGGGCGCCCACGGGGGCGTACGACGTCGTGATCGCTGATCTGCCCGACCCCGATATCACGGCGAGTACGAAGCTGTATGCGGAGGAGTTCTACGGGCTCACCCGGCGGGTGCTGGCCAAGGACGGCCGGCTGGCGGTGCACGCGGGACCGGTGGCGGCCCGGCCCCGCGTCTTCTGGACGGTGGAGGCCACGATGCGCGCGGCCGGCCTCGGCACCAGCCCGTACCGCGTGCCCGGCCACGACACCGGCCATGACACCGGTTCAACGGCGGGGCCCGACCGCTCCACGGGCGCCTCCCGCACCCCGTACGACTGGGGTTTTGTGCTGGCCGGGTCGGGCCCCGCCGCGCCGCCGCTGCGCCTGGACCCGTCCGGACCACGGCCGCGCACGCTGACACCACAGGACCTCGCGGCGAACGCCCGCGCGGCGGCCCGTACGCGGATCAGAGGGGTGCCGCCCTCGACGCTGGTGCATCCGCGGTATTGACGATTCGCAGTATTGACGATCCGCGGTATTGACGATCCGCGGTATGGACGACCGGACCGCGCGCAGGAGGGTACGTACCGGTCGCTCGTGGGTAGGCTCAGCCGACATGGGGCATGAGGTCGTGGTTCCGGTTCCGGTCGAGCGGCTGAGGCGGGCGCTCGCCGAGCCCGCGCGCATCGCCCGGGCGGTTCCCGGGCTCCAGCAGGACGCCGGTGCCGAGCCGGTCGCCGGGCGGCTGAAGCTGCGCGTCGGCGGTCATTCCATCACCTACCGCGGGTCGCTGCGCGTCTTGGCGCGCGACGACGGGTCGTACGCCGTCGAGGGCGAGGCGACCGAGGCCCGCGGCACCGGCACGGTCAAGCTCGCCCTCACCCTCACCCTCCGCCTCCGGGACGCCGACGACGGCACCGCGGTCACCGTGGACGGCACCGCCTCCGCGGACGGACGTATCGCCGAACTGCCCGCGGACACGGTGAGTTCGGCGGCGATCCGGCTGCTGAACCGCTTCGTGGAGGCCCTGGCGACGACACCGGACGACTATCCCGGGCCCGCACCGGAGGCCGAAGAAGCGGGCGGCGCCAAACCCGAGGCCGGGGCCGTTGCCGACGGTGGACCCGGGCCCCGGTCCGGGCACGGGCCCAAGGCCGAGGCCGATCGGGGATCCGATGGCGCGGCCGCCAGCCGGCCCGAGGAGGAGCCCGAGGAGGAGGGCGCGGCCTCCGCGTTCGAGACCGAGGCCGACGAGGAAGGCTCCGCGGGCTTCGCCGCCGCCGACGGATCGCCCGCCGACGGCCCGCCCGCCGAGGCGGCGCACGCGCGCCGGACGATGATCGGCCGCAGCGCGGAGGAGGTGGACCACGCCCCGCCGCGCGGCCGCTACGCCCCCGTACCGGCCCCGGAGACCGTCGGCGGGCACTCGACGCTGCGGTGGGCCGCCCCCGCGGCGGCACTCGCGCTGGCGTCGGCGATCGTGGTCGGCCGGGCGCTGCGCCGCCGCCACTGACGGCCGTCGCCGACCTTGGACCCGGACCGCCGCAGCTGACGGTGGTCCCGACTCCGGACCCGGACTGCCGCAGCTGACGGTGGTCCCGACTCCGGACCCGGACCGCCGTCGCTGATGGTGGCTCCGGCCTCGGACCCGGACCGTCGCCGTTGACGGTGGTCCCGGCCTCGGACCCGGACTGCCGCCGCTGACGGCCGTCGCCGACCCCAAACCCCCATCCCCACCCCACCCTCACCGCCGTCGCGGAACGAACACACTCTTGATCGCCCCAGTAGGGTCGTCCCGTGAGCAATGAACCGATCACGCTGACCGCGGGCGACGCGGAAGTGAGCCTGCGGCCGGACAACGGCGGCCGGGTCGCAGGGCTCCGGATCGCCGGTACCGAACTCCTCCGGCAGGGCGACCGCTTCGGCTGCTTCCCGATGGTCCCCTGGTGCGGCCGGATCAGGGACGGCCGCTTCCTGAACGGCGCCACCGCGCACCAGATGCCGCTCAACTCCCCGCCGCACGCCATCCACGGCACCGCCCGCGACGGAGCCTGGCGCACCGCCCGCGTCGGCACCGACGAGGTAGTCCTCACGTATGACCTGGTCGAGCCCTGGCCCTACCCCGGCCGGGTCACCCAGATCGCCGCCCTGGCCGAGGACGCCCTGACGCTCACCCTGTCCGTCGAGACGTATGACTCGTCCTTCCCGGCGCAGCTCGGCTGGCATCCGTGGTTCAACCGAAACCTGGGCGGCGAGGACGTGCGGCTCGACTTCAGCCCCGCCTGGCAGGAGGAGCGCGGCGCCGACCAGCTGCCCACCGGCAACCGCGTCGACCCCCGCCCCGGCCCCTGGGACGACTGCTTCGGCATGCCCGACGGCGTCGACGTCACGCTCACCTGGCCCGGATGGCTGGAGCTGACGGTGACCAGCCCGGAGCAGTGGGTCGTCGTCTACGACGAGCAGGAGGCCGCCGTCTGCGTCGAGCCGCAGACCGGCCCGCCCAACGGGCTCAACACCCTGCCGCGCCTGGTCACGCCGCTGGAGCCGCTGGAGGCCACGACCACCTGGCGCTGGCGCCGCCTCTAAGCTGGTCGGCATGACGGACGTACGTGGCGCGCTGCTGCAGCAGATCAAGGACAAGGCCGTGGTGCACGGCAAGGTGACCCTGTCGTCGGGTCTGGAAGCCGATTACTACGTCGACCTGCGCCGCGTCACCCTCGACGGGGAGGCCGCCCCGCTGGTCGGGCAGGTGCTGCTGGACCTCACCGCGGACCTCGACTTCGACGCCGTGGGCGGGCTGACCATGGGTGCCGACCCGGTCGCCGGCGCGCTGCTGCACGCCGCCGCCGCGCGGGGCCGCCGGCTGGACGCGTTCGTCGTACGGAAGGCGGCCAAGGCGCACGGCCTGCAGCGGCGGGTCGAGGGCCCCGAGATCAAGGGCCGCCGGGTGCTGGTCGTCGAGGACACCTCCACCACGGGCGGCTCGCCGCTCACCGCCGTGGCGGCGGTGCGCGAGGCGGGCGCCGAGGTCGTCGCCGTCGCGACCATCGTGGACCGGGCGACGGGTGCCGCCGAGAAGATCAGGGAGGGCGCGGGCGTGCCCTACCTGTTCGCCTATTCGAAGGACGAGTTGGGGCTGGACTGACGCACGGCGTCGACCACGACCCGGTGGCCGCGCGGCCGGGGCGCCGAGCACGGGCTCATGTCTGGAAAGATGGGAACGACGATGACGTCACCCTCAAGGTCTAGGTCAGGGCCGTAGTACGCAGATCGCCGACCCGCACACCCAAGGAGCGGACAGATGCCCATCTCAACCCCCGAGGTCTACAACGAGATGCTCGACCGGGCGAAGGCAGGCAAGTTCGCCTACCCGGCCATCAACGTCACCTCCAGCCAGACCCTGAACGCTGCTCTGCGCGGCTTCGCCGAGGCGGAGAGCGACGGCATCATCCAGATCTCCACGGGTGGCGCCGAGTTCCTGGGCGGTCAGTACAGCAAGGACATGGTGACCGGCGCGGTGGCCCTGGCCGAGTACGCGCACATCGTCGCCGAGAAGTACCCGGTGACGGTCGCCCTGCACACCGACCACTGCCCGAAGGACAAGCTCGACGGGTATGTGCGTCCGCTGCTCGCGATCTCCGAGGAGCGCGTGAAGGCCGGCCAGAACCCGCTGTTCCAGTCCCACATGTGGGACGGCTCCGCCGAGACGCTGGCCGACAACCTGACCATCGCGCAGGAACTCCTTGAGCGCGCCCGCGCCGCCAAGATCATCCTTGAGGTGGAGATCACCCCGACCGGCGGCGAGGAGGACGGCGTCTCGCACGAGATCAACGACTCCCTCTACACGACGGTCGAGGACGCGATCCGCACGGCGGAGGCGCTCGGTCTCGGCGAGAAGGGCCGCTACCTGCTGGCCGCGTCCTTCGGCAATGTGCACGGCGTGTACAAGCCGGGCAACGTGGTGCTCCGCCCCGAGCTGCTGAAGGAGCTGAACGACGGCGTCGCCGCGAAGTACGGCAAGCCGTCTCCGTTCGACTTCGTCTTCCACGGCGGCTCCGGCTCCACCGAGCAGGAGATCCAGACGGCGCTGGAGAACGGCGTCGTGAAGATGAACATCGACACGGACACCCAGTACGCCTTCACGCGTCCGGTCGCCGACCACATGCTCAAGAACTACGACGGCGTCCTGAAGGTCGACGGCGAGGTCGGCTCCAAGAAGACGTACGACCCGCGCACCTGGGGCAAGCTGGCCGAGGCGTCGATGGCCCGGCGCGTCGTCGAGGCCACGCAGAACCTGCGGTCGGCCGGCACGAAGATCAAGTAGCTCGGGCGGCTCATCCGGCGGCCGTCGGCGAGACGTCTCCGGTGACCCCGATGAGTGACCTCGATAGGTGCCTCCGATAGGAGACTTCGTTCGGTGCCTTCGTTCGGTGACTCCGTTTGGTGGCTCCGTTCGGTGCCTCAGTTTTCCGTGAGCCCGGCCCGCCGTGGGGCCGGGCTCGCTGTATACCTGGGACATGCCCGACGTCCGGCTGTCCTCGCCCCAGGGCAAGTGGATTCTGCTCACCACGGTGCTCGGATCCAGCATGGCCATGCTGGACTCGACCGTCGTCAACGTGGCGCTGCCGCGCATCGGCCGCGACCTGAACGTGAACCTGGCGGCCCTTCAATGGACGGTCAACGCGTACCTGGTGACGCTGGCCGGGCTGATCCTGCTCGGCGGTTCGCTGGGTGACCGCTACGGCCGGCGCAAGGTCTTCGTGATCGGGGTCGTCTGGTTCGCGTCGGCCTCCCTGCTGTGCGGGCTCGCCCCGAGCGCCGGTGTCCTCGTCGGCGCCCGCGCCCTCCAGGGCATCGGCGGCGCCCTCCTGACCCCCGGCTCCCTCGCGCTCATCCAGGCATCCCTCCATCCCGACGACCGGGCCAGGGCGGTCGGCCTGTGGTCGGGGTTCGGGGGCATCGGCGCGGCCGTCGGGCCCTTCCTGGGCGGCTGGCTGGTGGACGGCCCCGGCTGGCGCTGGGTGTTCCTGCTCAACGTTCCGCTGGCGCTGCTGTGCGCCCCCATCGCCGTGCGGCACGTCCCCGAGTCCGGTGGGCGCGAGTTCCGGCCGGGCGGGGCCGAGGGTGGCGGGGCGGGCGCCGGAGTGGGGGGTGCGGCGGGGGCCGACGATGGTGGCGCGGTGGGCGCTCCTGGCCGTTTCGATGTGCTGGGCGCGGCCCTCGGCGCGCTCGCCCTGGCCCTGGTGACGTACGCCCTGATCGAGGCCGGCCAGGGCTCCCTCGTCGTCGCCGTCACGGCGGTGGCGGGGGTCGCGGCCGGCGTAGCCTTCGTGTACGTCGAGAAGCACCACCCCGACCCGATGATGCCGCTCGACATCTTCGCGTCCCGGCAGTTCACGGTGGTCAACCTGGTCACGCTGTGCGTCTACGCGGCCTTCGGCGGCTTCTTCTTCCTGACCGCGCTGCAACTCCAGGTCGTGGTGGGCTACTCGCCGCTCCAGGCCGGTACGGCGCTGCTGCCGACCACCGCCTTGATGCTGCTGTTCTCGGCGCGCTCGGGCGCGCTGGCCGACCGCATCGGGCCGCGCATCCCGCTCACCGTCGGGCCGCTGCTCTGCGCGGTCGCGATGCTGCTGATGCTGCGGGTGGGCAAGGGCGCCGACTATCTCCCGGACGTGCTGCCCGCGCTGCTGGTCATGGGCGCGGGCATGGTCACCCTGGTCGCCCCGCTCACCGCGACGGTGCTCGCCTCCGTGGACACGGCGCGGGCGGGGCTGGCCAGCGGCATCAACAACGCCGCGGCCCGCGCCGCCGGGCTGATCGCGGTGGCCGCGCTGCCGCTGCTGGCCGGGATGGGCCCGGAGGCGTACCGCTCGCCGGACGCCTTCGACGCGTCGTTCCGGCGGGCGATGCCGCTGTGCGCGGCGATCCTGGTGGTGGGCGCGGCCCTGGCCTTCGCCGCGGTCCGCCGCCCGCCCCCGGACTGCGACCGTCCGAAATGCCGCACCCACGGCAACATCACGACCCCTCCCCTGGAGGCGGGGCGGATGCGGGGCGGCGCGATGCCGGGGGACGGGGGGACAGGGGACGGGGGGATGGGAGACAGGAGGATGGGAGACGGCGGGGCGGGGTGAGGCCGGGGTTGCGAGGGTTGCCGGGGGATTGCGAGGGTTGCCGGGGCCGCTGGTGAGGCGGGGCGACACGGTGATGGGACGACGCCGGGGGATGGCCGGGGCGTCGTCGGCCGGGGCGGTCGGGCGAACCGGGAGGGTGGGAGGTGATGGGCCCGTCCGCGGTAGTGGGCGTGTCCACGAGGGCGGGCCCGTTCGCGGGGTGGGCCCGTCCACGGTGGTGGGCCCGTTCGCGGTGGTGGGCCCGTTCGCGGGGGCGGGCCCGGTGGGGTGGGCGGGCCCGGTCGGGTGGTGCGGTCAGCCGAGGAGTTCCGCGTATGCCTCGGGGTCGCTGTCGCGGAGGAACTGGCGGCAGCGTTCGGTCTCGTCTTTCTCGTCGATCGCCTCGGCGGCCCGCGCGAGCACGGCCAGGCAGCGCAGGAAGCCCTGGTTGGCGCGGTGGCTCCAGGGGATCGGGCCGTGGCCCTTCCAGCCGGCTCGGCGCAGCGCGTCGAGTCCGCGGTGGTAACCGGTACGGGCGTAGGCGTACGACTCGATCACCCGGCCGGCCGAGAACGCCTCCTCGGCGAGCGCCGCCCACGCCGGCGAGAACGTCGGGTGCTTCGCGGCGACCTCGGCCGGCGGCAGGGACTCCGCGTCCAGCAGCCGGAATGCCTCCTCGTTCGCGGGGAGGTAGGTCGGGTCGGGTCCGCCGAGCAGGTTCGTGTGGGTCGTCATGGATGCAGTGTGCCACCGGTGGCCCGGCGCCCGGCCCCGAGGGCGGCCGGCCTCGCGGTCCCGCGGCCGGGTCGGCCTGGCTTGCCGCGGCGGGGGTGATTGCGGAGGATGCCGGTGGGGACCGGGGCCCCCGTGTCGGCATCGGCAGGGGCGGACCGCCACCCGGAGTACAACAGGAGACAGCGATGTCCCAACCGGCTCACCCCCTTTCCGAGGCCGCTGAGCCCGAGACCCCGCATCTCGACTTCGCCGGTACGACGCCGTACGAGGACTACGTCAGGGCGGACGTGCTCACCCATCTTCAGCACACCCTCTCCGACGACCCCGGAGAGATGGTCTTCCTGGTCACCACCCAGGTGATGGAGCTGTGGTTCACGGTCCTCGTCCACGAGTGGGAGACGGCGGCCCGGGCGCTGCGCGAGGACCGAGTTCCGGTCGCGATCGGCGCGCTGAAGCGGTCCGTACGCGAGCTGGAGGCGCTGAACGCCTCCTGGAAGCCGCTCGCTGCGCTGACCCCGGCCCAGTTCAACGCGTACCGCTCCGCCCTCGGCGAGGGCTCCGGCTTCCAGTCGGCGATGTACCGGCGGATGGAGTTCCTGCTCGGCGAGAAGTCCGCGTCGATGCTCGTCCCGCACCGGGGCGCGCCGCGCGTCCACGCCGAGCTGGCGAAGGCCCTGCACGAGCCGAGCCTGTACGACGAGGTGGTACGGCTGCTCGCGCGTCGCGGCCACGCCGTTCCGCGGGAGGTGCTGCAGCGGGACGTGTCCCTGCGCCACGAGCCCTCGGAGGCCGTCGAGGCGGCCTGGGCGGCGGTCTACTCCGGCGATCAGAACACCGATCAGAACACCGATCAGAACGCCGATCAGAACGCCGATCAGAACGCCGATCAGAACGCCGATCAGAACGCCGATCAGAACGCCGATCAGAACGCTGAACTCGCGTGTCTGGGCGAGGTGTTGACGGATGTGGCCGAGCTGGTCTGGCGCTGGCGCAACGACCATCTGGTCGCCACCCGCCGTGCGATGGGCGCCAAGCCCGGCACGGGCGGCTCCGCCGGGGTCACCTGGCTGGAGAAGCGCGCGCAGAGGAACGTGTTCCCCGAGCTGTGGACGGCGAGGTCCCATGTCTGACACCACCGAACCGGCCGCACCGGCCGTCACCGCGAAACGGTTGGACGCGGCGGACGAACTGGCCCCGCTGCGCTCCCGTTTCGTCCTCGACGACGTCGTGTACCTGGACGGCAACTCGCTGGGCGCGCTGCCCGCGAACGTCCCCGACCGGGTCGCGGACGTGGTGCGCAGGCAGTGGGGCGAACTGCGCATCCGCTCCTGGGACGAGAGCGGCTGGTGGACGGCGCCCGAGCGGATCGGCGACCGGATCGCTGAGCTGGTCGGCGCGGCGCCCGGGCAGATCGTGGTGGGTGACTCGACAAGTGTCAACGTTTTCAAGGCACTTGTGGGTGCCGTCCGGCTGGCGGGGGAGGACCGGGACGAGATCCTGGTCGACGCGACGACCTTCCCCACGGACGGCTACATCGCCGAGTCGGCGGCCCGGCTGACCGGCCGCACCCTGCGCCCGGTGAGCCCGGCCGAGGTGCCGGCGGCCCTGAGCGCTCGTACGGCCGCGGTGCTGCTCAACCACGTCGACTACCGCACCGGCCGGCTGCACGACCTGCCCTCGCTCACGGCGGCGGTGCACGCGGCGGGCGCAGTGTCGGTCTGGGACCTGTGCCACAGCGCGGGCGCGCTGCCGGTGGGCCTGGACGAACACGGCGTCGACCTGGCGGTCGGCTGCACATACAAGTACCTGAACGGCGGCCCGGGCGCACCGGCGTACCTGTACGTGCGCCGCTCCCGCCAGGACCGCTTCGACTCCCCGCTGCCCGGCTGGACCTCCCATGCCGAGCCGTTCGGCATGCGTCCGGACTACGAGGCCGCGCCGGGTGCCCTGCGCGGGCGGGTGGGCACCCCGGACATTCTGTCCATGCTGGCCCTGGAGGCCGCGCTGGACGTCTGGGACGGGGTGTCGGTGGCGGTGGTGCGGGCCAAGTCCCTTGCCCTGACCGACTTCTTCCTGGAGTGCGTGACGGCGTACGTCCCCCAGGGGCTGGTCGAGTCCCTGACACCGACGGTCCACGAGGAGCGGGGCAGTCAGGTGGCCCTGCGCTGCCCCGCCGCCGGGGACGTGATGAAGCGGCTGATCGCGGGCGGGGTGGTGGGGGACTTCCGGCATCCCGACGTCCTGCGTTTCGGCTTCACACCGTTGTATGTGGGCTTCGCGGACGTGGAGCGGGCGGCGCGGCTGCTGGGGGATGCGCTGGGGAACGTGCTGGGGAATGCGCCGGGGACTGTGCTGAGAGAGGGGGCGGCGGGGTAGCGTCCGGGGTGCGGGGGTGGCTGGGCGCGGTGGCTTAGCGCGTAGATCGTTTGGGCGCGTACCGGGTGTCCGGGTCGTGCGGTGGGCGCGGGGTCGGGCGGCGGTGCCGGTTCACACCGGCTGTCCGCGCCGCCTGTCCGGCTCGTGCGATACGGAACCGTTTGCCCCTCACCGAGCGTGACATCCACGTGTCCCCGCACGTCACCGGCCTGATACCGTCCCCGCCAACGGCTGCCATCTCCCCTGGTCCGCCAAAACCGTTACGTCGCTGAGAGGTTGGAGCATGCCGGACGACGCCGCCGCAGCCCGGGCCGCTGCCGAAGAGGAGTCGGCCTTCTCGCACCCGCCCGTCGATCCGGACGTCACGGCCGCGTACGGCGACCACCCCGACCAGGTGATCGACTTCTACGCCCCGCGCGGCACGGAGCCCTCGACACCGGGCTCCGGCGCCCCGCTCGTCGTCATCCTGCACGGAGGGGCCTGGCGCGCGCCGTACGACCGGCGCCACATCACGCCGTTCGCGGACTTCCTGGCCGGCCGCGGCTTCGCCGTCGCCAACGTGGAGTACCGGCGCGGCGGTCCTGCCCCGGCCGGGGGCGGCGCGGGCCCGGTCGCCGGCCGCTGGCCGGACACCTTCGACGACGTCGCAGCCGCGTTGGACGCGCTGCCCGCGCTGGCCCGCGAGGCACTTCCGCAGGGCGACCTGCGCCGTACGGTGCTCACCGGACACTCGGCGGGCGGTCACCTGGCCCTCTGGGCGGCGGCCCGCCATGTGCTGCCCGCAGATTCCCCCTGGCGCACGGACCGGCCCGCTCCGCTGCGTGGAGTGGTCGCCCTCGCCCCGATCGCGGACTTCGCGATGGCGGAGAAGCTGAACGTCTGTGGCAACGCGGCGCTTCAACTGCTCGGCGGGCAGGACGAGTTCAGCGTGCGCAGGCCGTACGCCGACCCGGCCCTGCTGCTGCCGACGGGCATCGCGACGGCGCTCGTCCAGGGCCGTGCGGACGTGGTCGTGCCGCAGGCGGTCGCCGAGTCGTACGCGGAGGCGGCGGCCAAGGCGGGCGAGGTGGTGGGCCTCACGCTCCTGGAGGACGTGGGTCACTTCCCGCTGATCGATCCGGTGGCGGACGCGTGCGCGGTGGTGGCGGAGGAGATCGCACAACTGGCGTGGTGACTGGCGTGGTGACACGGGCCCCTGGGAGGGTCCCGCTGTCCCGCTCATACCCGTAATACCTGAGAGCTACGGCGGAGAACAGCTCTCCGGTGGGACGCGAACGACGGGCCCCGATTTCTACCTTCCTTGTCAGAACGCCCGATGGCCGGGCGGACGGGGAGGAAGACGATGGCGGGGCGTGGGCCGGGACCGGCCGTGGACCAACGAGAGCCGATCGATCCGGACGCCACCGCTTCGGACGCAGCGGCTTCGGACGTTGTTGCTTCGGGTGCCGTCGTTTCGGGCGCTGTCGCATCGGGTGCCGTCGCTTTGGGCGCCGCCGAGCTGGGCGCCGTGGGTGATACCAGCCCGGACTCCGATGAGCCGAACTCCGCAGGTCCGGGCTCCCATGAGCCGGGCTCTTCCGGTTCGGGCGATGCTGCGCCGGGTGCCGATGTGCCGGGCGGTGCCGGGCCGGACTCCGAAGGTCCGGGTGGTGCCGGGCCGGGTGCCGATGAGTCGGGCGGTGCTGGGCGGGGTGCTGACGTGCCGGGCGGCGTCGGGTTGCGGAGAGGGCGGCGAAGGCGCGGAGCCGGCTGGGTGAGGGCCCTGCTCGCCGGGCTGATCACCGCCGCCGTGGTGGTCCCGCTCTCCGCCGCCGCCCGACCGGAGGTCCCGGCGCCGGCCCCGGCCGCGCTCGCCCCGCCGACCGCACGGACGCTGTCCGAGGCGTACGCGGCGAACCGGGCCAACGCCGCGGAGGCCGCCCGCATGGCAGCCGCTCACGGCGACGACCGCCGCGCCGCCGCGGACCGCTCGATAGCCGCTCCCACCCGCCGGTTCCTCGTCTTCGACGGCCGCGGCTTCGGCCGGGCCACGGAGGTCTTCGGCGACCTCGCCCACGCCGACCGGGTGGCGGTCCTGGTCCCCGGCTCCGACACCTCCATAGACACCTACGACCGCTTCCACCGGGCCGCGGCAGCCCTGTACGGCGAACTGGTCCGCGGGGCACCCCCGGGCAGCCACCCGGCCGTCCTCGCCTGGCTCGGCTACGACACTCCGGGCACGGTCAGCACCACGGTCCTGACCGCCGGCCGCGCCGCACAGGCCGCACCCCGGCTGCGCGCGCTGGTCGGGGACGTGCGCCGGGTCACCGGCGGACGGGCGCACCTCACCGTGGTGTGCCACTCGTACGGCTCGGTGGTCTGCGGCCGGGCCGCCGCGGGCCTGGACGTCGACGCGCTCGCCCTCGTCGGCAGCCCCGGCACGGGCGCCGACTCGGCTGCGGCGCTGCACACGCCCGCCCGGGTCTGGGCAACGCGCGGCGCCGCCGACTGGATGGCGGATGTACCCCATGTCAAGGCGGAGCTGTTCGGCACCACCATCGGCTTCGGCACCGATCCGGTCTCCCCGGCCTTCGGCGCCCATGTCTTCGACGCCGCCGACGCCGACCACAGCGGCTACTTCACACCGGGCTCGACCGCGTTGGTCAACCTGGCCCGGATCGCCCTCGGCGAGACGCCGGAGGTGACCCATGCGTGACGGCCTCCTGCCGGCCGCGCTGAAGGGCCTGCGCGAGGGCGCCCGCCGCGTGGACGCGGCCACGCCCGCCTCCCGTGACCGCGCGGTCGACGCCCTGCGGGCCTTCGCGATCCTCGGTGTCGTCCTGGGCCACTGGCTGGTCACGGCCCTGGTGGCGGACGGCGGCGCGCTGCACGCGGCGAGCCCGTTGCGGCACCTGCCCTGGCTGGCCGCCATCACCTGGGTCTTCCAGACCCTCGCCGTCTTCTTCCTGGTGGGCGGCCATATGGCGACCCGGAGCCACGCGCTTGCCCGGGCCCGTGGGACGACGTACGCCCGGTGGCTGCGCCGTCGGCTGTCCCGGCTGTTCCGGCCGGTGATCGCGGTGGTGGTCCTGTGGATGGTGACGGCGACGGCACTGCTCCTCCTGGACGCACCGTTCGAAACGGTCCGCACCCTGGTCAAGCTGGCCCTGTCCCCACTGTGGTTCCTGCTGGTCTTCGCCGTCCTGACGGCGGCGACGCCGCTCGTGGCCCGGCTCAATCCGCTGTGGCCGCTGGCCGTCGTCCTCCATGTGGACCTGCTGCGGTTCGGCCTGGGCGGCGCTCCGTCCTGGCTCGGCTGGATGAACCTGGCAGCGGGCTGGCTGGTGCCCTACACCCTCGGCGCGGCCTGGACGCGGGGCGAGCTGGAGGGCCGCCGCGCAGGGCTGGTGCTGTTCACCGGCGGCGCGGCGGCCACGGCCGCGCTGATCGCATGGGCCGGATATCCGGCGTCGATGGTGGGCGTCCCCGGCGCGCCGGTGTCCAACCTGAACCCGCCGACCCTGGCGGCGGTCACCTTCGGCCTCGCCCAGTGCGGGCTCGCCCTGCTGCTGCGCGACCGGCTGCGCCGTGCGCTGCGCCGCCCCGTCGCCTGGGCGGCCGTGGCCGTGGTCAACCTCTCCGCGATGACGATCTTCCTCTGGCATCAGACGGCGCTCATGGCGACGACGGCCGTGGGGTTGCCGGCGGGCCGCCTGCCCGGCCTGCACACCCACCCCGACGACCTGGCCTGGCTCGCGGCCCGCCTCGGCTGGCTCCCGGTCTTCGCCCTGGCCCTGGCCGTGTGCTGGACGGCGTTCCGCTCCCACGAACAGGGGACCCGCCGTACCGCGCCTCGCCCCTCCCGGGTGATCCGTCTGCACCGTCCCCGCCGCCCCGAATCCAAGGCGGCGCGCGGTGCCTAGGGTTGATCGCGTGAATCCCGCGGACGCCGACGGCGAGAACGCCCCGCAGGGGCCACCCGTACCCGACGACAAGGGTGGCACCGGCCCTGCGGGCGCTACCCCGTACCCGGACCCGGGGCGCGAGCCACCCCCCGCCCCCGCCCCCGCGCGCGACACCCCGCTGCCCCGGTTCCGGGCGCGGCTGCGCGGCCTGGGCGGCTGGCTGGGCGATGCCCCGTCGCCCCAGTCGCCCCCCTTCTCCCGGTACCGCTGGCGCCGACTGCTGACCTACCTGATCATCGGCTATGTCGCCCTCGGCATCACGCTGGCCGGCGGCGAGGAGATCGCCCGTGACTACCGTTTCTCCACGGTGCAGGGACTGCTCGCCGGGGCCGTGCAGGGCGCCGCCGTCGTCCTCGCCCTGTGGCGCCCCGTGCCCGCCTGGGGCCTCGCCCTGACCGGCACAGTGGTAACGGCGCTGGCGGCCCGCCCCGGCCTGGCGACGGGCCCGCTCCCGGGCCCCAACTGGCCCTGGGGGACGCCGACTCTGCTGGCGCACATGGCGGTCCTCTTGTTGCTCGCGCTGCGCGTGCGGGTGAGCGGCGCGCTCGCGGCACTGGCCGGGACCGCTCTGACGACCTACCTCCTGCAAGGCGCTCTGGGGGCCCAGCGCTACACCTCCACGGGCTTCGTGTCCGTGGTCCTGTTCGCCGTGCCGGTCCTGGTCGGCACCGCTCTGCGCGGCCGGAGCGAGGCCCGCACCCAACTCGTCGCACAGACGACGATCACCGCTGAGGAACGCGCCCGCCGCACGCTCCTCGAAGAGCGCAGCCGTATCGCCCGCGAGCTGCACGACGTGGTCGCGCACCACATGTCGGTGATCTCCATCCAGGCCCAGGTCGCCCCGCACCTGGTCGAGGACCCCTCCGAGGAGCTGAAGGAGAACCTGGCCGGCATCCGACAGAACGCGCTGGAGGCGCTCACCGAACTGCGCCGCGTCCTCGGCGTGCTGCGCTCCGAGAACCCCGAGGACCAGAATGATCCGTACGGCCTCGGCAACCCCGGCACGGGCCACGCCCCCAACGCCCCCCAGCCCACCCTGGACCGTCTCGACGTCCTGATCGAGAACACGCGGGCGGCGGGCCTGGACGTGGTCACCGACATCAAGGGCGAGTTCCACGGCTATCCGCCCGGCGTGGAGCTGTCCGCCTACCGGATCGTCCAGGAGGCGCTCAGCAACGCCCTGCGGCACGCTCCGGGTTCCACGGTCCGCGTCGAGGTCACCCACTTCCCGCGCGGCCTCCACCTGGGGATCATCAACTCCGCTGCCCGTCATCCCGTTCCGCCCTCGCCGGGCACCGGCCATGGCCTTCTGGGCATGCGGGAGCGCGCCACCATGCTGGGCGGCAGCGTCACCGCGACGCCCACGCTGCACGGTGGCTTCGTCGTGACGGCGTTCCTCCCCCGGGACTGATCCACGGCACCACGGACGCCCGACTCCGCCCCCGCCCCCGACTCCGCCCCGCCCCGCTCCCGAACTCGCACCCGATCCCGATCCCGATCCCGAACCCGAAAGAGGAAACGGACCATGACCACCGGCACCGGCCCCATCCGCGTACTGATCGCCGACGACCAGCAGATGGTCCGGCAGGGCTTCAGCGTGCTGCTCAACACCCAGCCCGACATCGAGGTGGTCGCGCAGGCAGTGGACGGCCTGGACGCGGTCGCCAAGGTCGGGGAGGCCGCCCCCGATGTGGTGCTGATGGACATCCGCATGCCCGAACTGGGCGGCATCGAGGCCACCCGCCGCATCACCGTGGAGAACCCGAACATAAAAGTGCTGGTGCTCACGACGTTCGACCTGGACGAGTATGTGTACGAGGCGCTGCGGGCCGGCGCCTCCGGGTTCTTGCTGAAGGACGCGTCCGCGGACAAGCTCGCCGAGGCGGTCCGGGTGGTGGCCGCCGGGGACGCGTTGCTCGCGCCGGGTGTCACCCGCCGTCTGATCGTCGAGTTCTCCCGGCTGCGCGGCACCCGTCGCGCTCCGCTGAAGCAGCGCGTGGGTGATCTGACGGAACGCGAGACGGAGGTGCTGGCCCTGATCGCGCAGGGCCTGTCGAACGCGGAGATCGCCGAGCATCTGGTGGTGGCCGAGCAGACCGTGAAGACCCATGTGAGC
Organism: Streptomyces sp. NPDC004752; assembly: GCF_053601275.1. Classification (NCBI taxonomy): domain Bacteria; kingdom Bacillati; phylum Actinomycetota; class Actinomycetes; order Kitasatosporales; family Streptomycetaceae; genus Streptomyces; species Streptomyces sp. NPDC004752. The sequence goes on from NZ_JBSGBN010000081.1 coordinate 37,630, forward strand.
CGCATCCTGGTGAAGTTGGGCCTGCGCGACCGCACCCAGGCGGCGGTGTTCGCCTACGAGTCGGGCCTGGTCCGTCCCGGAGCCCACTGAACTGCCCCCCGTTCCCCCGCTCCCCGAGCCCCGCTCCCGGGCCTCCCGTCCCGCCCGTCGGCCGCGGGGGTGCCCGTAGTACCTGAGACGGATGCCGAATGACCCCTCTCACAGGTGACGCCCCCGGCCCCCGGCCCGGCCTACGGTTTTGTACGTGACCGAGACGACGCACACGCAGACCGCCCCGGCGGACGGCCCTTACGACGCGTACAAGCCGCGCAGCCCGGAGGTCCGGGCGGCGATGGACGCCCTGCGCGGGCTGCGGCAGGACCTGTTCCACGACGCCTTCGCGTACCGTCCGCTGGCCCCCATGAGCGTCGACGGCCCGCTGACCCGACGGCTCTCCGGCCGCTTGCGGGAGTACGCGTCCTGGACCCCGCACGCGGTGGTGGCTGCGGTTGGCGGGCTGGCGATGCTCATCTCCCTCGGGTACTGCGGTTTCGGCATGACGGGCCTGGTGTGCTGTCTGTTCACCCTGGGCCCGGTCCTGCTGACACTGGTCCGGCCGGTCGGAGCGTTCTGGCTGTCGTTCCCGGCGTCCATAGCAGTCGCCAACTTCAGCCCGAACTGGGGCGACTGGCCATGGCTACCGGGCAGCTTCCTCGCCCATCTGACGGTGCTCACGGTGGTGGCGATACGCACCCGCCCCCGCACCGCCGCCTGGATGTGGCTGACGACGGCGGCCTACGGCTTCGTGGCCGGCACCGTCCTCAGCGGCGGCTACAGCCCGAACATCGGCCCCATGCTGCTCCTCTCCGCGCTGCTTCTGCTCGGCGTCACCGTCTGGCACATACGCCGCGACGCCAAGCAGGAGGTGACCGCCCAACAGACGGTGACCGCGCACGAGCGCTCCCGCCGCACCCTGCTGGAGGAGCGCACCACCATCGCCCGTGAGCTGCACGATGTGGTCGCGCACCACATGTCGGTGGTCGCCATCCAGGCGGAGGCCGCCCCCTACCGGGTGGAGAACCCGCCGCCGGAGCTGGAGAAGGCATTCGCCACGATCCGGGAGAACGCGGTGGCGGCGCTGACCGAGCTGCGCCGGGTCCTCGGGGTGGTCCGCGCGGAGGACTACGAGGCGCCCGAGACCCCGCAGCCCACACTCGCCGACCTGGACGCGCTGCTTGCGAACGTGCGGGAGACGGGGCTCGACGTCGAGAAGGCGGTGACCGGCGCGGTGCGCGAACTCCCGCAGGGCGTGGAGCTGTCGGCGTACCGGATAGTCCAGGAGGCGCTGAGCAACACCCTGCGGCACGCGCCGGGGGCGAGCGCGCGGGTCGAGATCGGTTACGTCCTCGGCGGGTTGGGCCTGCGCATAGTCAACGGCCCGCCGCCCGTGACCGCTCTGGTGAAGCCCTCGCCCGGCGCCGGGCACGGCATCGCCGGCATGCGGGAGCGCGTCTCCATGCTGGACGGCGAGATGACGGCGGGCCCGGTCGACGGAGGCTACGAGGTGACGGTGTTCCTGCCGGTCGCCATGGTGAGCGAAGGTGAGGCATGACGATCCGCGTGCTGATCGCGGACGATCAGATGATGGTGCGTGAGGGCTTCTCGGTCCTGCTCAACGCGATGCCGGACATCGAGGTCGTAGGCGAGGCCGTCAACGGCCGCGAGGCGGTCGAGCGGGTGCGGCAACTCGCCCCCGATGTGGTGCTGATGGACATCCGGATGCCCGAGCTGAACGGCATCGAGGCGACTCGGGAGATCGTCGCCGCGGACGGCACGGCGAAGGTACTGGTGCTGACCACGTTCGACCTGGACGAGTATGTCTACGAAGCGTTGCGCGCGGGAGCCTCGGGCTTCCTGCTCAAGGACGCCTCGGCCCGGCAACTGGCGGACGGCGTACGGGTGGTGGCGGCCGGCGAGGCGCTGCTCGCCCCCTCCGTCACCAAGCGGCTGATCACGGAGTTCTCCAAACTGTCCGACGGCCCGCGCCTGACCCCCACCGCACAGGCCGCCTACGGCGATCTGACCGAACGGGAGACGGAGGTACTGGTCCTCATCGCCCAGGGCCTGTCGAACGTGGAGATAGCCGAGCGCCTGGTGGTGGCTGAGTCGACGATCAAGACCCATGTGAGCCGCATCCTGGTAAAACTCGGCCTACGCGACCGCACCCAGGCAGCGGTATTCGCCTACGAGGCCCGCCTGGTGACACCGGGGTAGTCGCAGGCCGTCGCGTGACTTCATTCACCGACTGACGAAGGAACTCTGATGAATTGGCGGAAGTCCCCGTACTCCGATGGCGGCGACGGCGACACCTGCGTCGAGATCGCCGCCCTGCCCACCCGCATAGCCATACGCGATTCCAAGGCCCCCGCCCGTGCCACCCTCTCCTTCCGTACCGCCTCCTTCGCCGCCCTCATCGGCCATCTCAAGGAGCACCCCTGGTCAGCGGGGCGGATGCCGGGTTGGTCTCCCGGCGCCCGTACGACAGTCGCCTGGGCCGAGCCAGTCGTAGGCCCCTCACGGAGCGGCTCTCCTGGGAGTGCGCTCCTGGGTGCGTGACCATGATCCCCAGGGCTCCGACCTGCAGCTCAGTTCAGCATGCTCTTGCGAGGAACTCCACGGCTTCAGGGTGGAGATGAATCGCATCCGGGTGTCCGCGGTCACTGGGAGATACAAAACCGGCTTCACAGGGTCCGCGACGTGACTTATCAGGAGGATAAATCGCTGGTCAGGACCGGAAACGCGCCCCGTGTGATGGCCTCGCCGCGGGGCCTGGCCATCAGCCTGCTGCGCTTGGACGGCCAGGCCGACATCGCCGCCGTTGACCGCCACCACGCTCGCGCCCCGCAGCGAACGCCAAAGCTGCTTCACACTGCATGAGCGGCTTTGCCGTGTCCCTGGCGGCTGGCCTGCCGTTGTGAGAAGCCCGCTCAGGGCGCCTGCCGCGCCGGAGACCAGGCTGCCCGGCTCAGCCGCGGTCGTGGAGGGTCACCTGATAGCCGTCGGGGTCCGCGAACGTGAAAGTGCGGCCGAACGGCCCGTCGACGGGCGCTGAGACGATCGTCGTGCCGGCGGCGACGAGGGCGTCGTGGATGTCCTGCGCGTCGGGGGCGTGCAGCCACAGCGCCATCCCCTGGCCCGGCTGCGCGATCGCGTCCAGGTCGACGTCCGCGACAACGTCGCGGACGGCGAACGCGATCGGCTTGGTGTCGAATACGACAGCATGCGGCGGTCCTGCGTCAGAGCGCTTCAGCCCCAGGTACTGCTCGTAGAAAACGGCAGAGCGCTCCAGGTCGCGCACCTGCAGTGAAATGAAGTCGGGTCCGGTAACGGCCACGATTCTTACCTCCTCATTGCATGTCAGTCTTCTGACATGCCGCAATGTATGTCAGACTACTGACATGAGTCAAGGTGAGCCCGGAATCGAGCTGGACACATCGCTGGGGTACATGCTGAAGGCGGCCGCGAGCGCTCTGCACTCCGCCCTGGAGGCAGTGCTGAGTCCGCTTGGCATGACGATCACCCACTACTCCTGCCTGGAGCTGCTTGCCCAGCGACCGGGTCTGTCGAACTCCGAGCTTGCCCGCGGCGCCTTCGTCACCCGGCAGTCGATGAATGTGCTCCTGAAGGCCCTCGAACGCCAGGGACTCGTCCTCCGGCCAGCACGGGCACCCGTGGGCAGGGCCCTGCCCACCGAGCTGACCGCCCGCGGGCGCCGCCAGCTCGAGATGGCCAGCGCCGCGGTTCGCCGCGTCGAGCAAGACATGCTGGCCAACCTGGATGCCAACGAACAAGATCAGATGCGGCGCCTGCTCACTACGTGCATCGCCTCGCTGACCGAACCGCCCGCATCGGCGACGTAACTGCTCGGGGCCAGTCAACGGCCCCCTGCCCCAATACCGCGCCAGCGGGGCGGGGCTGGACGCAAACGCAGCGCCACAGCCGGTGGCGCCCGTTGTGCAAGCCCGGCGCATTAGCGACGGGTAGTTGACGCATCCAGGGCGCACTCGCACCAGACGTACTTGCCCTGGGTGCCGTTCCTGGACTGCGGCTGCCGGCCCACACGTCGGCGCAGGCGCGGACCAGGGCGAGGCCGCGGCCGTTCTCGGCATCGGCGAGGTGGTCGAACGGTCTCGGCGGCTCCAGCGGCTCGGGGTCCGTGTCCCATGCGCCGAGCCGCAGCGTCCCCGGCGGCGACCAGCGCACCCGAAGGGCGGCCGGGCGCTTGGTGTGCCGCGTCTCCGATCGCGAGTCCTCACGTGCTCAACTTCGGCAGATCTTGGACCTGGTTGAGCAGGGGCATGTCGCCGTGCGCGTGATCCCTACCGACCAGGACGGCTTTGCCGGTTCCGGGGCCTCGATGATGTATGCGGGAGGACCTGTGCCCCGACTGGACACCGGAATGCGGGACTCACCCACCGGCGTCGCGTTCATCGATGCTGAATCCCAACTGCACCGACTACGGGCGCTGCTCCGTAGGGTGGAGAGTGCGTCGCTGGACGCCATGGCGTCACGCGACTTCATCCACCGTCTGGCGAAGGAGCTCTGATGAACTGGCGTAAGTCCATGTACTCGGACGGCGGTGAGGGCGACACCTGCGTCGAGATCGCCGCTCTCCCCACCCGTATAGCCATACGCGACTCCATGTTCCCCACCCGCGCCATCCTCTCCTTCCCTACCGCCTCCTTCGCCGCCCTCATCGGCCATCTCAAGGAGCACCCCTGGTCAGCGGGGCGGATGCCGGGTTAGCGTCTCGGGATGGCTGCCTTCGACCCCTGGGACCAGGGGTTTCTCGCGGACCCGTACCCCGCCTACGCCGAACTGCGCGACAAGGGCCGGGTGCACTACTACGAGCCCACGAACCAGTGGCTGGTCCCGCGCCACGCGGATGTCTCGGCGCTGCTGCGGGACCGTCGGCTCGGGCGGACGTATCAGCACCGGTTCACGCACGAGGAGTTCGGGCGCGCGGCCCCGGCGCCGGAGCATGAGCCGTTCCACACGCTGAACGACCACGGGATGCTCGACCTGGAGCCTCCGGACCACACCCGGATCCGGCGGCTGGTGTCGAAGGCGTTCACGCCGCGGACGGTGGAGAGCTTGAAGCCGTACGTCCATGAGCTGGCGGGCGAGTTGGTCGCGGCGCTGGTGGCGGCGGGCGGCGGTGATCTGCTGGCGGACGTCGCGGAGCCGCTGCCGGTCGCGGTGATCGCCGAGATGCTGGGCATCCCGGAGTCGGACCGTGCGCAGCTGCGGCCCTGGTCGGCGGACATCTGCGGGATGTACGAGCTGAACCCGTCCGAGGAGGCGGCGGCGAAGGCGGTGCGGGCGTCGGTCGAGTTCTCGGAGTATCTGCGGGAGCTGATCGCCGCCCGGCGCAAGGAGCCGGGCGAGGATCTGATCTCGGGGCTGATCGCGGCCCATGACGAGGGTGAGCGGCTGACCGAGCAGGAGATGATCTCGACTGCGGTCCTGCTGCTGAACGCGGGCCACGAGGCGACGGTCAACGCCACGGTGAACGGCTGGTGGGCGCTGTTCCGCAACCCGGACCAACTGGCCGCGCTCCGTGCCGACCGCGCGCTCGTGCCGTCCGCGGTGGAGGAGCTGATGCGTTACGACACCCCGTTGCAGCTCTTCGAGCGCTGGGTGCTGGACGAGATCGAGATCGACGGCACGACGATTCCGAGGGGCGCGGAGATCGCCCTGCTCTTCGGGTCCGCCAACCATGACCCGGCCGTCTTCGCGGACCCCGAACGTTTGGACCTCACCCGCGAGAACAACCCGCACATCTCCTTCAGCGCCAGCATCCACTACTGCATCGGCGCCCCGCTGGCCCGGATCGAGCTGGCGGCCTCGATGACCGCACTGCTGGAGCGGGCCCCGACACTCGCCCCGGCGGCCGAGCCCGAGCGGAAGGCGAACTTTGTGATCCGGGGCCTGAAAGGGCTGAGCGTCACGGTCTGACCCCGCGGACGAGCGACGCCGGGGGCGCGGGGAACTGCGCGCTCAGCCACAACACTGCCGCACCCGGCTGCGGGCGTGTTGTGCCGTGGTGAGTGTCCGGCCTGGGCGGGATGGCGCGGGGCTGTGATGGCGCCCTGAAGGGGCGCGGGGAACTGCGCGCTCAGCCACAACACTGCCGCACCCGGCTGCGGGCGTGTTGTGCCGTGGCGAGTGTCCGGCCTGGGCGGGATGGCGCGGGGCTGTGATGGCGCCCTGAAGGGGCGCGGGGAACTGCGCGCTCAGCCACAACACTGCCGCACCCGG
>NZ_JBSGBN010000082.1:0-43621 GCF_053601275.1 Streptomyces sp. NPDC004752
CGCGCGGATCGCGCCCCGACCGGTGATCGAGCAGTCCTGGGGGCGCATGCTGCGCGGCGGCGTCGACCCGGACCGCGATGTCAGGCCGGCGCCGCTCAGCGCCGACGAGGTGCGGTGCCGACGTGAGGTGTCGCCGCTCGCGCCGGTCCTGCCGGTGCTGCGCGAGGGTCTGCTGTCGGTGGCGGACACCGCCCACCACATCATGGTGGTCGCGGACGCGGACGGCCGGGTGCTGTGGCGCGAGGGATGTACGTCGGTGCTGCGCAAGGCCGACGGCTTCGGTTTTGAAGTGGGTGCCGACTGGCGGGAGGACGTCGTCGGCACCAACGGCGTGGGCACCCCGGCGGTGGTGGGCCGGCCCGTCCAGGTGTTCGCCGCCGAGCACTTCGTCCGCACCCACACCTCCTGGACCTGTGCGGGCGCCCCGATCACCGATCCGCGGGACGGCCGGCTGCTCGGCGTGGTGGACATCAGCGGCCCGCTGGAGACGATGCACCCGGCCACGCTGGCGTGGGTCGGCTCGGTGGCGAAGCTGGCCGAGGCGCGGCTGCGGGAGCGGCATCACGGGTCGCTTGAGCGGCTGCGCGCGGTGGCGGCCCCGGTGCTGGCGCGGCTGGACGAGCGGGCCCTGGTGGTGGACGAGAACGGCTGGACGGCGGCGGTCACGGGGATGCCGTACACCCGGCGGATCGCGCTGCCCAAGTCGCTGACGGCGGGCCGGCGTTGGCTGGCGGGGCTCGGCGCCTGCTCGGTGGAGCCGCTGGCCGGGGGCTGGCTGGTGCGCGCGGTGGACGAGCAGCCGCCGCCCGCCGCGACCCGGGTGGTGCTGGATCTGGCGCGGCCGCACCGCTGGTCGGTGACGGTGTCCGCGGGGGCGGCCCCCTGGTCGCGGGAACTGAGTCTGCGGCATGCCGAGTTGCTGTATCTGGTGGCCGTGCACCGGGCCGGACGCAGCGCGGCGGACCTGGCCGAGGACGTGTTCGGCGATCCGTCCCGCACGGTGACGGTGCGCGCGGAGCTGTCGCGGATCCGGCGCTATCTCGGGGTGCTTCTGCGCCACCGGCCGTATCGTTTCTGCGAGGACGCCGAGGTGGAGGTGCTGCTTCCCGACCAGATCCGTGACCTGCTGCCGCACTCGACGGCCCCGGCGGTCACGGCGGCACGCGAGCGGTGAGAGGGTACTACCCGTGGCATATGCGAAGCATCCGATTCGGCGCATCGGGCGGTATCTTCCGCATATTTGCAGGGTCTTCGACCGCCGCGGCCCGCTCCTGCCGTAGCATCCCCGTACGGGCCTCCCCACCTGCTCCTTGGTCAACGTACGGACCATCAGGCGCAGTTGGCCCGCCTCGGGAGGAACTATGAAGCATCGCGGCAGACATCGCCGGCGCAAACGGGGCCAGGCGCTGCGCGCCGTCCTGGCCGGGGCCGCGCTCGCGCTCACCGCGGCGGCCACCCTGATCAGTGCCTCGCAGGCCACGGTCGCCGGCGACCCGGGTGCGCTCAAGCCGCTGACCTCCGCCGCCGACACCGCGAAGCTGCGGCTCCAGGAGCGCCCGGTGCCGCGTCGGACGCTGGACCGGCTGGCCTCGGCGATGGGCCGCCCGGTCGGTGTCGACGCCGTACTGCGCAGCGCCGACCGTACCCTGCGCACCGCGGCCGGGTGCGCGGCGGACGACCGGGACGCGCTGCCGGTCGCACCGGCGCCCGAGCGCGCGTACTGCTGGGATCCCGCCGACCCCGCCGTGCGGGACTGGCGGACCGCTTCGGTGACCACCTCGGCGGACGCGGACGACGATGGGCTGTGGGGCGAGCACCGCGTGCTGCTCGCGGGCGCGACGCACAGCACCACGGACGGGCCGGCCGCGGACCGGGGCCTGGCCCGGGTCGCCTTCGTGGACGCCGACGACCCCACCCGGCTCGCCTACCGCTGGGTGCTCCTCGTGGTCCCCACCGCCGACGGCCGCGACTACCGTGGCCTGTCCTCGCGGGTCTCCGGGATGGTCTGGTACCAGGACAAGCTGCTGGTCACCACGGCCACCGGCAGCGGCGACGCGCTCTATGTCTACGATCTGCACCGCATCCAGCACACCACGGTCGACGGCAGGGCGATCGGCCGGGTGCCGGGCGGCTGGTCGGCCGACGGCCACCAGTATGTGATGCCCGCCGTCGCCGCCTACCGCTACCCGGCGGGACGGTGCACCGCGACCGGCTCCCCGTGTCCGGGCACGATCTCGCTGGACCGCGGCACGGCACCGGACAGTCTCGTGGTCGGCGAGGACACCGCCGCCGGCAGCGACCGGCGGGCCCGGCTGTGGCGGTACTCGTTCAGTGCGGACCCGGCCCGCAGCGGCCTGCTCGCCACGGATGCCGCCGGGCGGGCTGACGCGGTGGAGGCGTACACGACTCGGGCCGCCGGGATCCGCGGCCTGCTGTCGTACCGGCCGCCGGGGTCGGCCCGCCCCGTCTGGTATCTCGGACATCCGCCCGGCGACCTGGACGGCCACGGCAGCCTGTGGCGCCAGGACACCAAGGGCGCGCGGGCGGCGCGCTGCGGCTCGGACGCCACGCACCATTGCTGGGCGGAGCACCCCGGGGCGCTGTCCTACGCGCAGGACACCGGCGAGGTGTGGTCGGTCACCGACCGGATGCTCTTCGCCGTCCCGCTGACCACCATCGACAGGTCGCTGGATTAGCTGGTTCCCTGACCACCATCGACAGGTCGCCGGGCCAGCTGGTTCCCTGGCCGGCATGAGAACCCGCACCGTCACCACGTGGTCCCTGGAGCAGACCTCCCCGGCCGACCTGCTGCCCGCCGCCGCACCCGACGCAGACGTCAGGGTCGTGCGGGCCGAGGTCCCCTCCCCCGAACTCAGCCGTTTCCTCTACACCTCGGTCGGCGGCGACATCCGCTGGACCGACCGGCTCGGCTGGAGCCATGCCCGCTGGCTGGAGCAGCTGGACCGGCCCGGCCTGGAGACCTGGGTCGCCTACGACCGGGGCACACCCGCCGGCTATATGGAGCTGGGGCCGATGGAACTGGGTCCGCAGGACGACGGCGTCGTGGAGATCATCTACTTCGGCCTGCTCCCGGCGTTCCGGGGCCGGCGGATCGGCGGCCATCTGCTGTCGTACGGCGCGGCCCGCGCCTGGGACCTCGCCGAGCGGTGGCCGAAGCTGACCCCGACGAAGCGGGTGTGGCTGCATACGTGCAGCAAGGACGGGGAGCACGCGATGGACAACTATCTGCGCCGAGGGTTCCGGCTGCTCGACACCAAGGTCGAGGAGGAGCGCGAGGCCCCCACGCCCGGCCCGTGGCCCGGCGCCTACCCTGCCTGACCTGCGTCGACAAGGCTCCCCGCGGAACATGTGACCGATGACACCCTCGTCTCGCATGTCGGGACGAGGATGTCCACATGGCGGAAGATGCTGGACTGTGTCCAGAACGCCGTGACACGCTTCCGTCATGTCTGGAACTGGAATCGCCTTGGTGAGTCGGCGGCACGTCGACCTCGGCCGCATGTCCAGCGCCATCTGTCCGGCGAGCTGAGCACCTGCAGCGAAGCCGACATTCCCCTCTTCACCCTCTTCTTGCGCAATGATGCGCAGGGATGCCGCCACGCGCCCGTAGCGCAGGTCAGAGCCGTTTCCGCCTGTCCCGAAGGACGTATTCACCATGGCCGCCACTCCGCCGAACCCTGCTGCCTCCGCGCCCCGCCGCAAGGTGAGCCGTCACCGCGGAGAGGGTCAGTGGGCCGCGGGTCACTTCACCCCGCTCAACGGCAACGAACAGTTCAAGAAGGACGACGACGGTCTCAATGTACGGACGCGCATTGAGACGATCTATGCGAAGCGCGGTTTCGACTCGATCGACCCCAACGACCTGCGCGGCCGGATGCGCTGGTGGGGGCTGTACACCCAGCGCCGTCCCGGGATCGACGGCGGCAAGACCGCGATCCTGGAGCCGGAGGAGCTGGACGACACCCATTTCATGCTCCGGGTGCGGATCGACGGCGGTCGCCTGACCACCCGGCAGCTGCGGGTCATCGGCGAGGTCTCGCAGGAGTTCGCGCGCGGCACCGCGGACATCACCGACCGGCAGAACATCCAGCTGCACTGGATCCGGATCGAGGACGTCCCCGAGATCTGGAACCGCCTGGAGGCCGTCGGGCTGTCCACCACCGAGGCATGCGGTGACACGCCCCGCGTCATCCTGGGCTCGCCCGTCGCCGGCATCGCCGAGGACGAGATCATCGACGGCACCCCGGCCATCGAGGAGATCCACCGCCGGTTCATCGGCAACCGGGCCTTCTCGAACCTGCCCCGCAAGTTCAAGACCGCCGTCTCCGGCTCGCCGTTGCTCGACGTGGCGCATGAGATCAACGACGTCGCGTTCGTCGGCGTCGAGCACCCCGAGCACGGGCCCGGCTTCGATCTGTGGGTCGGCGGCGGTCTGTCCACCAACCCGAAGCTCGGGCAGCGGCTGGGCGCCTGGGTACCGCTGGACGAGGTGCCGGACGTCTTCGAGGGTGTCATCTCGATCTTCCGTGACCACGGCTACCGGCGGCTGCGCACGAGGGCCCGGCTGAAGTTCCTGGTCGCCGACTGGGGCGCGGAGAAGTTCCGGCAGGTACTGGAGGACGAGTACCTGAAGCGGAAACTGCTCGACGGCCCCGCGCCCGCCCAGCCTGTGGAGCGCTGGCGCGATCACGTCGGGGTGCACCGGCAGCGGGACGACCGGTTCTACGTCGGCTTCGCCCCGCGGGTCGGCCGGGTGGACGGTACCACCCTGGCCAAGATCGCCGACCTCGCCGAGGCGCACGGCTCGGGCCGGGTGCGGACCACCGTCGAGCAGAAGATGATCGTGCTGGACGTCACCGAGGAGCAGGTCGACTCGCTGGTCGCGGGCCTGGAGTCGCTGGACCTGACCGTACGCCCGTCCACGTTCCGACGCGGCACCATGGCCTGCACCGGCATCGAGTACTGCAAGCTGGCCATCGTGGAGACGAAGGCGCGCGGCGCCTCGCTGATCGACGAACTGGAGCGCCGCCTCCCCGACTTCGACGAACCGCTCACCATCAATGTGAACGGCTGCCCGAACGCCTGCGCCCGCATCCAGGTCGCGGACATCGGCCTCAAGGGCCAGCTGGTCCTCGACGACAACGGCGACCAGGTCGAGGGCTTCCAGGTGCACCTGGGCGGCGCGCTCGGCCTGGAGGCCGGGTTCGGCCGCAAGGTGCGCGGCCTCAAGGTGACCTCCGAGGAACTGCCGGACTATGTGGAGCGCGTCCTCAAGCGCTTCCAGGCCGAGCGCGCGGACGGCGAGCGGTTCGCCGCCTGGGCCGCCCGGGCCGACGAGGAGGCCCTGTCATGAGCGAGCGGGCCGCCCCCTTCTACTGCCCGTACTGCGGCGACGAGGACCTGCGTCCGAGCGAACAGAACCACGGAGCCTGGGAGTGCGCGGCGTGCAACCGCGCCTTCCAGCTGGCGTTCCTCGGGCTGCTGGCCCGGGGCGTGAGCCGCAGAAGCGCCGACTTCAGCGCACCGGAGGCGGGCGCCGCTCATCGGGAGGGCGGCCTTCGGGATGCCGACCACGGAGGGCAGGATCGCATATGACGACCGCTCAGGAAGACCGCAGGAGCGAGGAGTTGCGGGCGCTCGCCGAACAGGCGGGACGTGAGCTGGAGAACGCGTCCGCGCTGGACATCCTCCGATGGGCGGCGGACACCTTCGGCCGTCGCTTCTGTGTGACGTCCTCGATGGAGGACGCGGTGGTCGCCCATCTGGCCTCGCGGGCCATGAAGGGGGTCGACGTGGTGTTCCTCGACACCGGCTACCACTTCCCCGAGACCATCGGCACCCGCGACGCGGTCGAGGCGGTGATGGACGTCAACGTCATCACCCTCACCCCGCGCCGGTCGGTCGCCGAACAGGACGCCGAGCACGGCCCGAAGCTGCACGACCGCGACCCCGACCTGTGCTGCCGGCTGCGCAAGGTGCAGCCCCTGGAGGAGGGCCTCAAGGACTATCTGGCCTGGGCGACCGGACTGCGCCGCGACGAGTCCCCGACCCGGGCGGGCACCCCGGTCGTCGGCTGGGACGAGAAGCGGCAGAAGGTCAAGATCTCCCCGATCGCCCGCTGGACCCAGGACGACGTGGACGCGTATGTCGCCGAGCACGGTGTGCTCACCAACCCGCTGCTGATGGACGGATACGCCTCCGTCGGCTGCGCGCCCTGCACCCGCCGGGTGCTGGCGGGCGAGGACGCGCGCGCCGGCCGGTGGGCCGGGCGCGCCAAGACCGAGTGCGGGCTGCACGAATGACGATCACCGAGACCCAGGAGACACACGTGACGACCGGAGCCACCGTCTGGCTCACAGGTCTGCCGAGCGCCGGCAAGACCACCATCGCGTACGAGCTGGCCGGCCGGCTGCGCGCGACGGGCCACCTCGTGGAGGTGCTCGACGGCGACGAGATCCGCGAGTTCATCTCGGCGGGCCTCGGCTTCAGCCGCGAGGACCGGCACACCAATGTGCAGCGCATCGGCTTCGTCGCCGAACTGCTGGCCCGCAACGGCGTCAAGGCGCTCGTCCCGGTGATCGCGCCCTACGCCGACAGCCGCGAGGCGGTCCGGGGGCGCCACGAGGAGAACGGGACGTCGTATGTCGAGGTGCATGTGGCGACCCCGGTCGAGGTGTGCAGCGAGCGGGACGTGAAGGGCCTGTACGCCAGGCAGGCGGCGGGCGAGCTGACCGGGCTGACCGGCGTCGACGACCCGTACGAGGAGCCCGAGGCGCCCGATCTGCGGATCGAGTCGCAGCACCAGAGCGTGCAGGAGTCCGCGGCGTCGGTGTACGCCCTGCTCGGCGAGAGGGGACTGGCATGACGACCGTCCCCAAGGCCGACGAGGGCACGAGCACGCCGTACTCGCTGTCGCATCTGGACGCGCTGGAGTCCGAGGCGGTGCACATCGTCCGCGAGGTCGCGGGCGAGTTCGAACGACCGGTGATCCTCTTCTCCGGCGGCAAGGACTCCATCGTCATGCTGCACCTGGCGCTGAAGGCATTCACCCCCGCACCCGTGCCCTTCGCCCTGCTCCATGTGGACACCGGCCACAACTTCCCCGAAGTCCTCGACTACCGCGACCGTGTGGTCAGCACACATGGCCTGCGCCTCCATGTGGCCTCCGTCCAGGACTACATCGACCGCGGTGTGCTCAAGGAACGCCCCGACGGCACCCGCAACCCGCTCCAGACCCTCCCGCTCACCGAGAGGATCCAGCACGAGAAGTTCGACGCCGTCTTCGGCGGCGGACGCCGCGACGAGGAGAAGGCCCGCGCCAAAGAACGCGTGTTCTCGCTGCGCGACGAGTTCTCCCAGTGGGACCCCCGGCGCCAGCGCCCCGAACTCTGGAACCTCTACAACGGCCGCCACGCACCCGGCGAACACGTCCGTGTCTTCCCCCTGTCCAACTGGACCGAACTCGACGTCTGGCAGTACATCGCCCGCGAGGACATCACCCTGCCCCAGATCTACTTCGCCCATGAACGCGAGGTCTTCGAGCGGCACGGCATGTGGCTGACCGCCGGCGAGTGGGGCGGGCCGAAGGACGGCGAGAGCGTGCAGAAGCGGCAGGTCCGCTACCGCACGGTCGGCGACATGTCCTGCACCGGCGCCGTCGACTCCGACGCCGACACCATCGACAAGGTGATCGCCGAGATCGCCGCCTCCCGGCTCACCGAACGCGGCGCCACCCGCGCCGACGACAAGCTCTCCGAGGCAGCGATGGAAGACCGCAAGCGCGAGGGGTACTTCTAGCATGACCACGACGACCACCGCGGAACTCCAGGACACCACCCTGCTGCGGTTCGCCACCGCGGGCTCCGTCGACGACGGCAAGTCGACGCTCGTCGGCCGTCTGCTGCACGACTCCAAGTCGGTCCTCGCCGACCAGCTGGAAGCCGTCGAACGGGCCTCGGCCGGCCGCGGACAGGAGGGCCCCGACCTGGCCCTGCTCACCGACGGGCTGCGCGCCGAACGCGAACAGGGCATCACCATCGATGTCGCCTACCGCTACTTCGCCACCCCGCACCGCCGGTTCATCCTCGCCGACACCCCCGGCCATGTGCAGTACACCCGCAACATGGTCACCGGCGCCTCCACCGCCGAACTCACCGTCGTCCTCGTCGACGCCCGCAACGGCGTCGTCGAACAGACCCGCCGCCACGCCGCCATCGCCGCCCTCCTGCGCGTCCCCCATGTCGTCCTCGCCGTCAACAAGATGGACCTCGTCGACTACCGGGAGTCCGTCTTCGCCGCGATCGCCGAGGAGTTCACCGCATACGCGATGGAGCTGGGCGTCCCCGAGGTCACCGCGATCCCGATCTCGGCGCTGGTCGGCGACAACGTGGTGGAGCCCTCCGCCACCATGGACTGGTACGGCGGCCCGACCGTCCTGGAGCACCTGGAGACGGTCCCGGTCAGCCACGACCTGGCGCACTGCCACGCCCGGCTGCCCGTGCAGTACGTCATCCGCCCGCAGACCACCGAGCACCCCGACTACCGCGGCTACGCCGGACAGATCGCCGCCGGCACCTTCCACGTCGGCGACGACGTAACGATCCTGCCGGCCGGCCGGACCTCCAGGATCAGCGGCATCGATCTGCTGGGCACGCCGGTCGAGGCGGCCTGGACCACCCAGTCGGTGACGATCCTGCTGGCGGACGACATCGACATCTCGCGCGGCGATCTGATCGTGCCGAGCAAGGACGCGCCGGCCACCACACAGGACGTCGAGGCGACCGTCTGTCATGTCGCCGACCAGCCGCTGACCGTCGGCCACCGGGTGCTGCTCAAGCACGGCACCCGCACCGTGAAGGCGATCGTCAAGGACATCCCGTCCCGGCTCACCCTCGACGACCTCTCCCTGCACCCGCACCCGGGACAACTCGTCGCCAACGACATCGGGCGGGTCAAGATCCGCACCGCCGAACCGCTTCCGCTCGACTCGTACGCCGACTCGCGTCGCACCGGCTCGTTCATCCTGATCGACCCGAGCGACGGCACGACGCTCACCGCCGGCATGGTCGGCGAGTCCTTCGCCGCACCCGAGCCGGTCAAGGACGAGGACGAGAACGAGAAGGACAAGAACGACGGCTGGGACTTCTGACCATGACCACAACCGACGTCTTCTCGACGTTCGCCAAGGAGGGCGGCCGCGTCGGCAGCGGCGCCCTCGGCAGCGGGCAGGGCGGGGTGGCGCGATGTGTGCGCTGACGTACGCGCACTGCCTGCGCGCCCTCACCCCCCACCCCCCTGACCGAAGACCTGCCGACCTCCCGGCCACGGCCTGAGAGACCGTGACCGCCGGGCCAACGAGAGGAACACCTCCCGTGCCTGCCAACCGCTCCTTTGCACTCCGCCGCGGGCTCGCCGTGGCCGCTGCGCTCCCCCTCCTCGCACTCGCCGCCTGCGGTTACGGCTCCGAGTCCAAGGACAGCTCGTCCGACCAGAAGGTCGCCGCAGGTTCCGAGAAGACCGACGGCCTGGACTCCGTCAGGATCGGCTACTTCGGGAACCTGACCCATGCGACCGCGCTCGTCGGCAACCAGAAGGGCTTCTTCCAGAAGGAGCTGGGGGCCACCAAGGCCCAGTACGCCACCTTCAACGCCGGGCCCTCCGAGATCGAGGCGCTGAACGCCGGTTCCATCGACATCGGCTGGATCGGCCCCTCCCCGGCGATCAACGGCTACACCAAGTCCAAGGGCAAGAGCCTGAAGATCATCGGCGGTTCGGCCTCGGGCGGGGTGAAGCTCGTGGTCGACCCGGACAAGATCAAGTCCCTGAAGGACATCAAGGGCAAGAAGATCGCCACGCCTCAGCTCGGCAACACGCAGGACGTGGCCTTCCTCAACTGGATCGCGGACCAGGGCTGGAAGGTCGACGCGCAGAGCGGCAAGGGTGATGTCACGGTCGTCCGCAGCGACAACAAGGTGACCCCTGACGCGTTCAAGGCCGGCTCGCTCGACGGCGCCTGGGTGCCGGAGCCGACGGCGTCGAAGCTGGTCGCCGAGGGCGGCAAGGTGCTGCTCGACGAGGCCGATCTGTGGCCGGACAAGAAGTTCGTGATCACGAACATCATCGTGTCGCAGAAGTTCCTCAAGGAGCACCCGAAGGCCGTCGAGGCGGTGCTGAAGGCGTCCGTCGAGACCAACAAGTGGATCAACGCGAACCCCGACGAGGCGAAGGCGGCGGCCAACAAGCAGCTGGAGCTGGACTCCGGCAAGGCGCTGCCCGCCAAGGTCCTGGACCCGGCGTGGAAGTCGATCCAGATCACCGACGACCCGCTGGCGTCCACACTGCACACCGAGGCGGAGCACGCGGTCAAGGCCGGTCTGCTGGAGAAGCCCGACCTGGCCGGCATCTACGATCTGACGATCCTCAACAAGGTCCTCAAGGCCGCGGGCCAAAGCCCGGTCGACGCCGCCGGTCTCGGCACCAGCTGACCCGATCCGACCAGTTCCCAGGAGGTGACGACCATGGCCACGACGTACGCCGAGGCCGCCGAGGCCGTCGAGTACGCCGCACGCCTTGAGCATGTCTCGAAGTCCTTCACGGGACCGGGCGGGCAGCAGCTCGTCCTGGACGACATCGGCCTCGATGTCGCGCCGGGCGAGTTCGTCACCCTCCTGGGGGCCTCGGGCTGCGGCAAGTCCACGCTGCTGAACCTGGTGGCGGGCCTGGACGAGCCCACCGCCGGTGCGATCACCACGGACGGCCGCCCGGCCCTGATGTTCCAGGAGCATGCCCTCTTCCCGTGGCTCACCGCGGGCAAGAACATCGAACTCGCCCTCAAGCTCCGGGGCGTCGCCAAGCCCGAGCGTCGCACCAGGACCGAGGAGTTGCTCGAACTGGTCCGGCTGAAGGGCGCGTACGGCAAGCGCGTGCACGAGCTGTCGGGCGGCATGCGGCAGCGCGTCGCGCTGGCCCGCGCGCTCGCCCAGGAGAGCAATCTGCTGTTGATGGACGAGCCGTTCGCGGCGCTCGACGCCATCACCCGGGACGTGCTGCACGACGAGCTGACCCGCATCTGGGCCGAGACCGGGCTGTCCGTGCTGTTCGTGACGCACAACGTGCGCGAGGCGGTACGGCTCGCCCAGCGCGTCGTCCTGCTGTCCTCCCGGCCCGGCCGGGTGGCCCGCCAGTGGACGGTCGACATTCCACAGCCGCGGCGCATCGAGGACGCTCCGGTGGCGGAACTGTCCGTCGAGATCACCGAAGTACTGCGTGGGGAGATCCGCCGCCATGGCCAGCACTGAGACGAAGACGGCGGACGCCGCCGAACTGCCCGGCATCGAGGCGGGCCTCGACGCGCTGGAGACCTCGGCCGCGGGCCGCACCCCGCTGCGCAAGACCCTTGTGGACAAGGTCGTACCGCCAGTCACCGCGATCGTCGTGGTGCTGGTGGTCTGGCAGGGCCTGATCTCCCTCAAGATCGTCGACGATCCGACCAAGCTGCCCTCCCCGACGGCGGTGTGGCACGCGATCCAGGACGCCTGGCTGCAGGGCACGCTCCTGGACTACATCTGGACCAGCGTCTCGCGCGGTCTGCTCGGCTTCTGCTTCGCGCTCCTCATCGGCACCCCGCTGGGTCTGCTGGTGGCGCGGGTGCGGTTCGTGCGCGCGGCCATCGGTCCGATCCTGTCCGGCCTCCAGTCGCTGCCGTCGGTGGCGTGGGTGCCGCCGGCCGTGATCTGGCTGGGCCTGAACAACTCGATGATGTACGCGGTGATCCTGCTCGGCGCGGTCCCGTCGATCGCCAACGGGCTGGTGTCCGGCGTGGACCAGGTGCCGCCGCTGTTCCTGCGCGCGGGCCGCACGATGGGCGCGACGGGTCTGAAGGGCACCTGGCACATCACGCTGCCCGCCGCGCTGCCCGGCTATGTGGCGGGCATGAAACAGGGCTGGGCGTTCTCGTGGCGCTCGCTGATGGCCGCCGAGATCATCGCGTCGTTCCCGGACCTGGGCGTGGGTCTTGGCCAGTTGCTGGAGAACGGCCGCAACGCCAGCGACATGGCCATGGTGTTCGAGGCCATCCTGCTCATCCTGTTCGTCGGCATCGCCATCGACCTGCTGATCTTCAGCCCGCTGGAGCGGTGGGTGCTGCGCAGCCGCGGACTGCTGGTGAAGGGCTGAGGCACGGCATGCGCACACCGGTCCGTCCCGCGCTCGTGGTGATCGCCCACGGCAGCCGCGATCCACGGCATGCCGCGACCGTCCACGCCCTGGTGCGGCGGGTACGGTCGCTGCGGCCGGGGCTGTGGGTGGAGACCGGCTTCCTCGACTTCGACGTGCCCCGCGCGCACGGGGTGCTGGAGTCGCTGGCGGCGGCGGGCGTACGGGACGTGGTGGCGCTGCCGCTGCTGCTCACCCGGGCCTTCCATGCGAAGGCTGATGTGCCCGCGGTGCTGCGGGACGCCCCGCCGCGACTGCGGATCCGGCAGGCCGAGGTGCTCGGGCCGTCACCGCGGCTGCTGGCGGCGCTGGAGCGCCGGTTGCGCGCGGCCGGGGTGGCGCCCGCCGACCGGTCCTCGACCGGGGTCGTGCTGGCCTCGGCGGGGTCCACGGACCCGGAGGCGATCGCGGTGATCGCCGATATCGCGCGGGAGTGGCGGCACACCGGTTGGCGCGCCGTGCGGCCCGCGTTCGCCGCCGCCGGCTCGCCCGCGGGGTTCCCCCGCACCGAGGAGGCGGTGCGGGAACTCCGCGATCTCGGCTGCGCCCGGGTGGCCGTCGCGCCGTACGTTCTGGCGCCCGGTTTCCTGCCGGACCGTATCGCGCGGGGCGCGCGGGAGGCGGGCGCGGACGTTCTGGCCGAGGTGCTGGGCCCGGCGCCGGAGGTGGCCCGGGTGGTGCTGGAGCGGTACGACGCGGCGGTCGGCTCCGCCGGGAGGACGCTCGCGCTCCGCTCGGCTGACAACACCACGACAGGTCGTCCGTCGACTACCGCTTCGTCGTGGCCGGTCGCGCAGTTCCCCGCGGCCGCGCTCACCGCTCGGTTGACAGCACCGTGACAGGTCGTCGGTCGACTACCGCCTCGTCGTGGCCGGTCGCGCAGTTCCCCGCGCCCCTACGGGACGCCAGCCTCACGCCACTGACCTCACGCTCACCACTCGGCTGACAACACCGTGACAGGTCGTCCGTCAACTGCCGCCTCGTCGTGGCCGAGCGCGCAGTTCCCCGCGCCCCTACGGGACGCCAGCCTCACGCCACTGACCTCGCGCTCACCGCTCGGCTGACAGCACCCTCACCTGCCGTCCGTCGGGTGCGGGCGCGTCGTGGCCGAGCGCGCAGTTCCCCGCGGCCCTATGGGGCGCCACCGGAGCCGAGCAGTTGGCGGGCCACGGTCGTCAGATGCGGCCGGTCCTCCTCGGAACGTGCCGCAAGCCACCCGGCCTCGCCCGTGATCCCGTTCACCGTGCCGCGCTTCCTTCCCCGTCC
Organism: Streptomyces sp. NPDC004752; assembly: GCF_053601275.1. NCBI lineage: Bacteria > Bacillati > Actinomycetota > Actinomycetes > Kitasatosporales > Streptomycetaceae > Streptomyces > Streptomyces sp. NPDC004752. The sequence goes on from NZ_JBSGBN010000082.1 coordinate 13,501, forward strand.
GGGCGGTCCGGACCGTCGGGAACACGAAACGCCGCCTCGGGCGAAAGATCAAACGTTCGTGGAGGAACGGCCGGCCGCCCCCTGCCTCGGGTCCCGGCCGCTCGACGCCAGCGCCCGCTCGAACACGGGCGCGTCGTCGGGCACCGGCACCGGGTCGGCGAAGCCGTCGTACTGCCGGTAGAGGTCGCCGTGCTTGTCCACCACCTCAAGGACCAGGCGGGCGACGCCCGTCGAGACGTGGAACTCCTGGCCGGTGGCGACCGCCACGTCCCAGCCGTGCACCGCCATCTCCTTGATGATCATCGCGGCGAGTTCGGTGGCCGGCATCGTCGCCGGGCCGAGGTCGATCTCGCCCTCCCACACCGCGGGGTCCGCCCAGGCGGCGACCGCGCGGTCCAGTTGGGCGGCGTACGCCTCGGCCCAACCGGGATCGGCGGTGAAGTCGCGGGCCGTCAGCTCCTCGGACAGCGGCCTGCGCAGGGCGCGGTGCTCCAGGCCGTGCGAGGTGTAGAGGACCCAGTGGTTCACGAGGGTGCGGACGTTCCAGTCGGTGCAGTGCGAGCGGTCGTCGAGCCGGGCCGCGGGCACCCCGCGTGCGACGCGGGCCGCCTCGGCGGCGCATTCGGTCATGTACGGGTGCAGAGCGTCGTACGTCATGCGGCCCACGCTAGGGAGCGCCGACGCGGGCCTCTTGAACAAACGCGACAGCCCCGCGGGCCGGCCGGCGGGTCCGGCGGCCCGGCGACCGCCCACCGGACGAGGTCCGCCGCCCGGCCGCCCACGCGGGACCGGCCCCGCTCCGGGCGATCCTCTCCCCGGCACCGCGCCTCGGCCCGCGCGGGCTCACTCCGCCCCGGCGGTCAGCTCCACGAGTTTGAGCACGGTGTTCCAGTTGCGGCTGGTGGCGATCACGTCCTTGGTCCGGCGGGGCCGGGACAGGGCCTCCGCCAGCTTGGAGCGGCCCAGGCCGTCCGGCGAGTACAGATACAGGACGCGATCGCCGAGGCGGAACTCCTCGGGGAGGTGGGCGGCCGCGTCGATGTCCGCGTAGCGGGCCGCGTCGACGGGGGCGGAGAAATAGGTGGCGTGCAGCTGCCGGGGTTCGAGGTCGGCGGCCGGGAAGGGACAGTCGTCGGCGACCGCCTTGAGATAGGCGTGATCGCGCACGATCACGTCCACGACGAAGCCGAGCCGCGCCCCGGCCGCCCGGCTGATCTCCGCGGCCAGGGACTCCTCGTCGCCGTGGTCGGACACGAAGACGGCCTGGCCGCTCTGCAGATAGGTGCGTACCCGGTGATGGCCGAGGCCCTCCAGGAGCCGGCGCAGCTCGGCCATCGGGAGCTTTCTGCCGCCCACGTTGATCGCGCGCAGCAGCGCCGCATACGTCGTCATCCGCACACGATAACGACGAGGGGCCGTCGTGCCCCGTGGGGGCGGGCACGACGGCCGTGCCCGTGCCCGTGGTCGTGGTCGCGGGCTGGGCGAAACTCTCGCCGATCGGCAGGGCGGGGAACACCCAGTTCACGCACCTGTGACTGTTTCATCAAGCCCTCGTCATCACAAAGCGGGTTCTTCGCCGACGGATCGGACGCGGCGCAGGTCGGCCACCCTGATCCCCCTCGCCGCGGCCCCGGATACGTGTAAGGGGCAGCCGTACTCCTGGGCGATGAGCTCCCTGAGTCCCGTGGAATGAGCCGGGCAGGCCGCAGTTCACCGGGCAGCACGACGAGACGGGCTTATCCCGCCCCTACCTTCGAAGTGACACGTAGCGAACGCGTGGCGGCCGGGGCCGTCACCGCACACGAGGGGGCAAGCCCGTCATGGGGAACCGAGATTCGCGGGTGCGGGGCCTGGCCGCCCGGGCCGGCGGCTGGAGCGCACGGCACCGATGGGCTGCCGTCGGCATATGGGTGCTGTTCGTCGTCCTGGCGATGGGGCTCGGCTCGACCGCGGGACGGGTCGACGTCGACGCGAGCAACCAGATGGGGGGCGAGACGCACACCGCGGCGCAGATCATCGACGACGCGGGGATCAAGGAGCCGGCCGGCGAGTCCGTGCTGATCCAGGCCCGCGACGGCTCACTGAAGACCACGGACGCCGCGTTCAAGGCCGCCGTCGCCGATGTCGTCGAGGCGGTCGGGGCCACCGGCAAGGTCACCGACGTGACGTCCCCGTACGACACGGGGACGATCTCGAAGGACGGCCACAGCGCGCTGGTGCAGTTCGACATGCGCGGCGAGGCGGAGACCGCCGCCGATCGGGTCGAGCCGGTGCTGAAGGCCGTCGAAGGCGTGCAGAAGGACCATGGGTCGCTGCGGATCGAGGAGATCGGCGGCGCCAGCATGAACAAGCAGTACCAGGACGCCTTCGGGTCCGACTTCCAGCAGGCCGAGTACTCCGCCGTGCCGGTGGCCCTCGGCATTCTGCTGATCGCCTTCGGCGCGCTGGTGGCCGCGCTGCTGCCGGTGGCCCTCGCGATCACCGCGATCATGGCGACGATGGGTCTGATGGGCCTCGTCAGCCACCTCCAGCCGATGAGCGACACCGCCAACTCCGTGATGCTGCTGGTCGGATTGGCGGTCGGCGTCGACTACTGCCTGTTCTATCTGCGCCGGGAGCGCGAGGAGCGGGAGGCCGGACGGGACGCGGCCACGGCGCTCATGATCGCCGCCGCGACCAGCGGGCGCGCGATCATCGTCTCCGGTGTCACGGTGTGCGTGGCGATGGCCGGCATGCTCTTCACCGGGATCGCCGAGTTCGAGGCGATGGGCCTGGCCTCGCTGATGGTCGTGGCGGTCGCGATGGTCGGTTCGGTGACGGTGCTGCCCGCGCTGCTGTCGCTGCTGGGCGGGCGGGTCGAGAAGGGGCGGATCCCGTTCCTGCGCCGGCGCAGCCGGGGCGCGCCCGCCGAGAGCCGGTTCTGGACCGCCGTGCTGCGGGGCGTGCTCGCCCGGCCCCTGGTGTCCGTCGTCGTCGCCATGGGCGCGCTGCTGGCCGTCGCGGCGCCCGCGCTGGGCATGAAGACCTCGCAGCTCACCCTGGACCAGGAGTTCGGGAACGAGCTGCCCATGGTGCAGACCTACAACCGCGTCAACGAGGCGTTCCCGGGGGGCTCCGAGCCGGCCGAGGTGGTCGTCAAGGCGCGGGACATCAACGCGCCCGAGGTCAAGCAGGCGCTGGCCGACTTCAAGCAGCAGGCGGTCGACTCGGGTGCCTCACGCGGCCCGGTGGACATCACGCTGCACGACGCGCAGAACGTCGCCCTGGTGTCCGTGCCGCTGGTCGGCGGCTCCGACATGGACAAGGCGGGCAAGAGCCTGGAGAAGCTGCGCGACGAGGTGCGGCCGGCCACCCTCGGCAAGATCGACGGCCTTGCGGCGCCGATCACCGGACAGGTCGCGGGCTCCAAGGACTTCAACGACCGGATGGTCGGCTCCGTCGTCCCGGTCTTCGCGTTCGTGGTCGTCTTCGCCTTCCTGCTGATGCTGCTGTCGTTCCGCTCACTGACCGTCGCGATCACGTCGATCGTGCTGAATCTGCTGTCGGTGGGCGCGGCCTACGGGATTCTCGTCGCCGTCTTCCAACACGGCTGGGGCGCCTCGCTGGTGGGCGCGGAGGGCGTAGGCGCGATCGTCACCTGGCTGCCGCTGTTCCTCTTCGTGATCCTGTTCGGCCTGTCCATGGACTACCACGTGTTCGTGGTCTCCCGGATCCGCGAGGCACGGCTGCGCGGGCGCAGCACGAAGGAGGCGATCCAGCACGGGGTGGTCACCACGGCGGGCGTGGTCACCAGCGCCGCCGTCATCATGGTCGCCGTGTTCGCGATCTTCGGCACGCTGTCCATGCAGTCCATGAAGCAGATGGGTGTGGGCCTCGCGGCGGCGGTGCTCATCGACGCGACCGTCATCCGCGGTGTGCTGCTGCCGGCCGTCATGGCCCTGCTGGGCGAGCGGAACTGGTACCTGCCGAAGTGGCTGCACCGGCTGCCCGACCTCACCCACGACGAGTCCCCCGAGCCGCCGGCCCCGGCACACCGGGACGAGGAAGAACCGCTGCGCGTCTGACCCCGAACCCGAACCCCCTCCACACGAGGGCCCGCCGATCCCCCAGAGGGAACCGACGGGCCCTCGCCCGTGCTGCCCGGGACCCACGGCCCCGACGCCCGCCCCGACCAGGGGACCCCCGCGGCTCCCCGCTCCGGGGGCGACGGCCGCGCTTCTCGCTCACGGCCCCCGAAAGCCACAGAGCCCCCGAGCCTGATGGCGCTCTTCGAATCTCGCCACCCCCGCTCGCGGGGCTCGGCAAACCTGCTCAGTTGATCTCCCCCCTTTGTGCGATCTTGCTCGGCGCGCCGAACTGGCGTCGGTGAGTGGTGGAGAGCCTGCGGCAGCGGGACCCCCGATTCAGCCCGTCCCTGGCTACGGGCGGGATTCAACCGGCGATCTTCGTCTACGGGTCGGATTCAACTGGCGGTCTTCGCGGGTGCCTCGCCCTGCCGGTCGACAACCCCGCGTTCCATGACGGCGTCGATGCCGAACAGTACGTCGCTCGTAGTACCCCTGACCGTGGCCCCGTGGCTGATGAAGTACGCCTGCGAGCCGATGTAGGCGAGAGTGCCCTTGTCGAAGATCAACACGGTCCGGGTCGCGGAACCGCCGTCCCTGTGGGTGATGCCGATGCCGTGGCGCCCGGCCGCGTCGACGGCGTCGGGGATCCAGGTGATGCCGGGAACCTTGGCGACGGCCTTGTACAGGGCGGAGGCGGTGGCGGGCGGCATGATCACGCTGCCCAGCAGGTCGCCGATCGTCCTGAAGACGGCCTCGTCTTCCGATTCGCCCCGTTCCACCGTGGTCTGCGTGTAGAGCAGCTTGAGCAGGGCGTCGCTGTCGGTGGGCAGTGAGGCCAGCCATGCGTAGGTGGGGTACCAGAGACCGGGTCGCACGGGAGTCGCGAACGTGCTGGGCACCAGTTGACCAGGCATTGTGGCGTCTTTGCCGCTCGAACGGAGCCAGCCGGTCCTGGTCGAGGGACCGGGCTTCTGGGCCAGCCAGATCTCTTCCTTGTACGCCGCGCCGAGCACCACCGGACCGCTGAGGGCGCCCTTGTTCTCGCGCGCCAGGCGCTGGACGTACACGAACTGGTTTTCCTTCACCGGCGTCGCGTCCGTCTTCATGGCTGCAGCGGCGATCCGGCCGAGGGTGGCGGTCGCGTTGTTCACCTGGGCAGGTGCGGAAGCGATGGGCCCGGCCTCCGGGGCAAAGCTGTGGTCGCGGACGAAGGCCGTGATGGCCAGGGCGCCGGCCAACACCAGCGACATGGCGGGCAACGCCAGGGCCAGGCGCGGCACCCTGCGGCGGGACGGAGCGGGCGACCTTTCGGCGGAAGGGCTGTCGTCCTGGTCGATCTGCTGCATCAGAATGTCCTTGTAATGACGATGGCGGCTCGGCGAGAGGTCCCAGTCGGCCGAAGCTGCCAGCAGTTGCTCTGCCTCACTCCGGGCAGAGTCGGCCCGCAGGTTTTGTCGGCGTTTCATCGGGTTTCCTCCCGCAGGAACAGGGCCGCGATCGCGGCTTCACTCTCTTCCTCTCCGCGACAGCCACGCGGTTCCGCATTTTTTCGAGGCGCCGGATCGGAGCTGTACCGGGCCAGTCGTGTCCGGGCCCGCGAGAGCCGCGATCTCACGGTGCCGACCGGGATACCCAGCGCCTCGGCGGCCTGCTGGTAGTCCAGCCCGGCACCGACGCACAGAGCGATCACCTCACGGTCTGGGCGACTCAGTTGACGCAGGGCGTCGTAAACCAGCCCGAGACGGCGCGCATCGTCGATCCGGCCGGCCGTCTCGTCCGCGAAGTCCCCCACCGGCCGGGGCTCCGGGCTGCGGGTCAGGAAGGCGAGCCGCCGGCGCAGCCCGCGGTTGGCGTTGTGCGCCTTGTGCGTCGCGATGCCGAGCAGCCACGGTGTGAGTGAACCGCCCTCCGGATCCACCGTCCCCCGGGTGCGCCAGGCACCCAGGAAGGTCTCGGACATCACTTCCTCGGCGTCCGACCAGTTACCGGTCAGCCGCAGGGCATGGTTGTAGACCGCGCGAGCGTTCTGGTCGTACAGGTCGGCGAACGCCGCACGGTCTCCCGCCCGTACTCGCGCGCGCAACGACTCACTGGGTTGTGTATGTCTCACACTTTTTTCTCTCCGCCGACCCGACCCCGTTCCTGTGTCCTGCGCCACACCACCACGAGGGAGGTGCCCGCACTGCCGGCAGCCAGTCACCATCGTCGCGCTGCCGACCACCCCGGAAGCCGCCCGCCCGACCGTCCCCGGCCCCGGCGTCGTCCCGCTGCGGAGGACCCAATCAACTCCATGCTCCGCGACGAACACTCCGAAGATGGTGAGGGGCAGCAGCCGCATCAGCCCCCGTACGCCCCCGCTCGGCCCCCTTCCGGACGCGACCCAACAGGCCCGTGTGCGCGGCTCGTCGGGGCGGCGGGGTCACCGGCGGTGGGCGGGGAGTTCGGCCTCGATGAGGTCGGCTGCCCGCGGCGTGCCGCCCTCCTGGGCCATTTCGGCCTGGACGCGCTGGAGCCGCCGGGCCACCTCGGGGTCGTCGACCAGGGCAAGCGCCGTGGCCCGCAGGGTCGCGGCGTCCGCCTTCTCGGTGTCGAGGCGCCGGGCCACACCGAGGGCCTGGAGCATGTCGGCGTTGCCGAACTGGTCCACGGCCTGCGGTACGGCGATCATCGGCGTGGCGGTGGCCAGCCCCTCCTGGCTGCCGCCCGCGCCGGCGTGCGTGACGAACAGGTCGGCCTGCTTCAGAATCGCCAACTGCGGGACCCAGGAGCGCACCTCCACGTTCGCGGGGAGGACGCCCAGGTCGCCGGGGTCGACGTGCCGGCCGATCTGGAGCACCAGGTGCCAGCCGGGCAGGTCCCCGAACGCCGCGACGCACTCCCGGTAGAACGTGGGCTGCTTGGTGAACGCCGAGCCGAGCGACACCAGCGCCACCTTCTCGGCGCCGGTGGGGCGCCGCCAGTCGCCCTCGGCGCCGCGGTCGCCCTGGCAGGCGCCGACGAAGCTGTGGACGCGCGTGTCGACCCGGTCGGCATGCGGCTGGAGCGCCTTCGGGATCAGGACGATGGAGCGTGGCGGGCGGCCGGCGAAGGGATCGGGGTGCTGGGTGATCCCGTTCTCCGCGAGCCAGGCTTCGAAGCGGGCGTAGTAGGCCCGGCCGCGCTCGGTCTTGCGCGGCTCGGCCCACAGCGGCTCGGCGACCTCCTCCTCGTAGCCGTCCCAGGCGACCAGGTTCGGCGAGAGCGAGATCGCGGGCACGCCCCAGCGATGGGCGAGCACCCGGGCCGGATAGGAGGCGATGTCGTGCAAGACGAGGTCCGGCACGCCGTGCCCGCCGTGCTCGTAGGCTTCGATCAGCTGGGGCAGCGCCTGGATCGCGTCGTTCAGGAAAGGCTCCACGTTGTCCAGCAGGGTGCTCCCCCATGCCTCGGGGTCGGCGTCCGGGCCGGGCAGCGTGGAGGTGTAGGGCACCGGCCGGGCCCCGGTCCCGGCCACCTTCTCGGCGAAGGCCGGCGGGATCGCGTACGTCACCCGGTGCCCCCGCGCGACGAGTTCGCGGATCACCTCCAGGCTGGGGTTCACATGGCCGTGGGCGGCGATGGAGAACATGGCGATATGCGCGGGAGTGGTCATGCCGCGAGGCTAGACAAGACGATACGTCTCGTGCAACGAGGTTTCCGGGCGGCCGGACGGGCGGTGCCACGATGCGAGAAACGGCGCATGACACGGAGTGCGTCCGCCTGGGCCACCGTTGACCGGTACGCGGTCGGCCAGTACGCCGTTGGCCGGTACCTGGACCAGGGCGAAGGAGAGGGGATCAGGGCGGGCAGCATCAGGAGCCCGGCGCCGTGACCGGTGGCGGCCCGTCGCGGCCCGGCCCGGTGGCCGCCCCGCCGGTCTCCCTCTCGCGTCGGTCACCACCGCTACGGTGCCTGCCCACCGCCACCGGTATCTGCCCCCTCCGCGCGGACCGCGCGGGCCCACGTCATGGCCGTGACGACGGCGGACGGACCGCGTCAAGAGACCACGTACAGACACCGCGTACAGGCCGTCACCTGTACGGATGCGACACTGGCCGCCGGGCGGCTCCACCGGGCTGCGCCCTGGGCACGCACACGGAGGCGGACGATGGACGAGGCTCGCGCGCGGGACGTACTGGCCACGGCTGGGGTGCTGCCGGGTCCCGTCCAGGACGCCCGGCTCCTCGCCCTGGGCGAGAACGCGGTGTTCGCCGCCGGTGACCTGGTGGTCAAGGTGGGCCGGGACGCCGAACTGCTGGACCGGGCGCGGCGCGAGCTGCGGATCGCCGGCTGGCTGGCCGAGGCGGGCGTTGCGGCGGTGCGGGCGGCCGACCCGGAGGCCCGGCTGGTGGCCGGTCACCCGGTCACCGTGTGGCACCGGCTGCCCACGACTCTGCGGCCCGCCGAACCCCGGGACCTGGCCGCGCTGTTGCGGCTCGTGCACGCCCTGCCCGCCGCCCCCTTCGAGCTGCCGCGGCGCGAGCTGCTGGGCGGTGTGGAGCGCTGGCTGCGGCTCGCGGGCGACGCGATCGACCCCGCGGACGCGGCATTTCTGCGCGAGCGCCGCGACGGTTTCGCGACGGCCGCCGCCGCATTGACCCCCCGGCTGTCGCCGGGCCCCATCCACGGCGACGCGCTCCCCCGCAATGTGCACATCGGCCCGGACGGACCGGTCCTGGTCGACCTGGAGACCTTCTCCGCCGACCTGCGCGAGCACGACCTGGTGGTCATGGCCCTCTCCCGCGACCGCTACGGCCTGCCCGCCGCGGCCTACGACTCCTTCACCGAGACATACGGCTGGGACGTGCGCGACTGGGAGGGCTGCTCGGTGCTGCGCGGGGCCCGGGAGACGGCCAGTTGCGCCTGGGTCGCCCAGCACGCCCCGGCCGACCCCCGGGCACTGGCCGAGTTCCGCCGCCGGGTGGCGTCGCTGCGCGACGGCGACGAAACGGTGCGCTGGCACTCCTTCTGACGGAGCGGGCATCCGCCGCACGGGCCCGGTGCGTCGGATGCGCTCCGGCCCTCGGGTCGGGTGTCAGTGACCGTACGGCACGACCGGCCAGGCCGGCTCGACCGTCGCCGCCGGGTTCGAGGTGCGGCGCAGATGTCTCTGCAGCGAGACGGCCTGTTCGGCCGCCGCACGGACCTGGAGGTCGTGCAGCTCCGCCGGGGCCAGCGTGGCTATCACCGAGTGTCTGGCGCCCATGGATCGCGCCGCGCGTGCCGCGGCCACCGCGTCCGCGACCGCGTTGTGCGCGTCGTCGAGCGGCACCCCATAGTGCGCGCAGAGCGCCCGGAGGTTGCGCGAGCCTTTTCGGTAGCGGTCCACGTGCTTGTCCAGGACCAGGGGGTCGATGACGGGCGATGCCTCGCCGTGCAGCCGCGTCGCGAGCGGCTCTATGCCGTGGCGTCGACACTCGCGGTCCAGGAGCGAGAGGTCGTACCGCGCGTTCATCACCACCAGCGGGGTGCCCGAGTTCACCACGTCGGCGACGGTCGAGGTGATCTCCTCGATCGCGGGAGCGGCCGACACGCCATGGCTGCGGGCGTGTTCCGTGGAGATGCCGTGGATGGCCGAAGCCTGCTGCGGGATGGTGACGCCCGGGTCGAGCAGCCAGGTTCGTGGCTCGGGCGGTCGCCCGTCCGCGGCCACGGCCACGACCGCCGCGGTGACGATCCGGTCGGTCTCGATGTCGGTCCCCGTGGTTTCCAGGTCGAAGGCGACCAGCGGCCCGCTGATCCAGCTCATCGCGGGACCCCGTTCACCGATGCGACCCGCAAGGCCCGGGACTCTGCCGAAGCGCGAGGACAAAATACGGCGTCGATGGCGACGAAGGCTGGGACGTCGGCGACGACGGCTGGGACGCCGCGCGTCCTACGCGGATCCGTCCCGGTCGTCCCGGTCGTCCCCAGGTCGAAGCCGATCAGCGGCTCCCGGTGCCGGCCCATGGGCGGCCCCCCTTCTTGATGGTGCGTTCCCCCAGTGGTTCTCACCATCGCATGCGCCACTGACAATCCGAGGGTCGCATTCCGCTTGTGTCCGGCGACAGTTCAGGACACCGGGCGCGAATCAGCCCAAGCCAGCTCGAACTCCTCGCGATAGGTGGGGAAGAGTCCGGCTTCGACCACGTCGTCCGGCTTGACCACGCGGCTCCCGCCGCGCAGCACCAGCACCGGTGACTCCATCCCCCGCGCCCCGCGCAGATAGGACTGCACCACGGCTATCCCGTCCGCGCCGTCGCCGTCCACGAGGTACGCCGTGAAGCGCGGCGTCTCGTCGTACACCTGGATCTCGAAGGCGTCCGGGTCGCGCAGCCGGGACCGCACCCGGCGCATGTGCAGGATGTTCATCTCGACCGACCGGCTCAGCTCGCCCCGTTTCATCCCCAGTTCGCGCTCCCGCCGCTTCACTGCGCTGGAGGCCGGGTTCAGGAAGAGCAGACGGGCCCGGCCGCCGGTCTCGGCCAGCCGCACCAGGCGCCGTCCGGAGAAGTTCTGCACGAGCAGGTTGAGGCCGATCCCGATGGCGTCCAGGCGGCGGGCGCCGCCGAAGATGTCCTCGGCGGGGAACTGGCGCAGCAGCCGCACCCGGTCCGGGTGCACGGCGACCACGTCCGCGTACCGGTCGCCGACCAGGTCTTCCACCGCGTCGACGGGCAGCCGCCGTGCCGAGGGCACGTCACCGCCCGCGCCGAGCATGTCCAGCAGCCGGGCGGAGGCCCGCTCGGCCTGGCCCAGGACGGCCTCGGACAGCGCGCGGTTGCGCGAGACGACGTTGCGGGTGACCTCCAGCTCGTCCAGGGCGAGTTCGACGTCCCGGCGCTCGTCGAAGTAGGGCTCGAAGCACGGCCAGTGCTGCACCATCAGCTCGCGCAGCTGCGGCAGTGTGAGGAAGCTGAGCACGTTGTCGTCGGCCGGATCGAGCAGATAGCCCTTGCGGCGGCTGACCTCGCGCACGGCGACCGCGCGCTGCACCCACTCCTGTCCGGCGGGGCCGGCCGCGGCGACCACCCATTCGTCGCCGTGGACGGGCTCGTAGATGGGCCGCAGGACGGCGGCCACGACCGTGCGCAGCCGCTGTTCGACGAGGTTCAGCCAGATATAGGCCCGCCCGGCCCGCTGGGCCCGGGTGCGCACCTCGAGCCAGGCGTCGGTGTCCCAGTCCAGTTCCGGGCCGATCGAGCCCGCCGCGTCCATCGGCCGCGCCAGGGACACCGCGCCGGGCGGGACGTCTGTGGAGTTCCCCTCGTGACCCTCGTCACCAGGGGGCAGCTCCAGCCCTCCCGAGCCCACCCGTGCACCGCCTTCCGCTCCCCCGAGCATCCCTGTCCCAACGATCCCCCAACGATCAAGGAAGGGTACTCCGGGAGCGGTCGGCGATGCAGCCGGATGGACAGGTCGTCTCTCAACTGCGAGGCTGCCAGTGTCCGTTCTGCCAGGAGAGCTGGTCGGGAGTGAGCGGATTCATGGCGGTGACGTCCCGGGGGGCGATGGAGAACCCCTGCCAGTGGACCGGCATGGGCTGCTGGTCCTCGTCCCGCGCTATGTGGTGGAAGCCCACGTTCATCCAGACCACGGGGTGTGTGAGGGTCTGGCCGTTCACCCACTTGTCGACGGACTTGCCCGCCCCGGCGGGGCAGTTGCCGGTGTTGTTGCTGGCGAACTGTTCGCACTTGTTGTACTGGGTGAAGTACACGTCGTGCCGGGTGTAGCTGCGCCCGGGGTACCTGGTCGTGGGCCCGGGGACGATCTCGTACGAACGGGCATGGCCGTCCTTGTTCTTGCCGGTGGCGCTGACCACCCGCCACCAGCGGTAGGTCTTGTAGTCCCCGGCGAGTTCCTTGGTGACCTTGGTGCGGGTGGTCTTCGCGGTGGGGGCCTCCTGGCCGCGGGCCGGCGCGGTGACGGTCGAGTCGTACTGCTCGATCTTCGTCTTGGACGAGCCGTCGAGGCCGAAGTCCAGCCGCCAGAAGACGTTGTGGCTGTGGCTGGTGGCGTATGCCTTGGCGCCCTTGCCGATCGGCCAGCCGCGGCCGTCGCCCGCGTCGTAGTCCTCGTAGGAGAGGCTGCCGGTCGCGCCGACGTTCATGGTGATCGTGCCGTCGTCCTGGAAGCGCCACTCGGAGATGTACTCGTACCAGCCGACCTGGTTGACGGTGTACACCAGCAGGTCCTTGCCCTGGGTCTGGTAGACCTTGGTCGCGCTGTCGCCCTGCATCCGGTAGGCGTGGCCCCGGGTGCGGGTGGTGGTGCACAGGCCGTTGACGTTCGGGTGCTGCGGGTCCCAGGCGTCCGGCACCTTGACGGTCTTGATGGTGCCGCCGGGGCATTCGCCCGGTGCCAGGTTCATCAGGCCCTGCGCGAAGCCGAAGCCCGTCAGGTCGTCGTACTCGACGCTGCCGTCGTCGTAGGGGACATGGATCTGGCCGAGCCGGGCACTGTTGAGGACCTTGATCGGCTTGGCTTCGCCCTTGGGCTGGTAGGAGACGTCGTCGAGGACGAGTCCGGCCTTGCTGTCGTAGCGCCAGCACATCCGCCAGGTGGTGCCGGTGGCGAGCTTCTGCTCGATGCGGTAGGCGGCGCTGCACTCGGCGGCGGCGGGTGCGGCGGCGCGCGGCTGGGCGGCGGCCGGACCGGTTCCGGTGGTGGCACCGGCGGCCAGCGCGGCCACGGACAGTCCGACGGCCGCCCGCGTGCGGGCACGGCTGATTCTGTTCACACGCATGAAGAAATGACTCCCCTGCAGGAGGTGCGGGAGGTACCGGGTCTCAGCGGGTACCGGGGTTCACGGAAGCGGGCCGACGCGGCGCACGGACGCGGCGCACGGACGGCGGCTCAGCCGCGGTCCAGCGCGGCGACCTTGCGCGCGCTCAGGTCGACCACCAGGTACCGGGTGTCGATCCAGGGCCCGTTGACGACCTTCGGGAACAGTCGCACACAGCGGTGCTCGCCGCACTTGTCCAGGGCCGCGGGCTGGGCGCCCGGCGCGGCCCGGTAGACCGCCCCGTTGAGCAGCAACTGGTCCGAGGAGGTGAGGTCCCGGCCGGTGGCATCGCGGTAGTCCGCCCGCAGGCCCGCGCCCAGCGGGTCGGCGATCAGGAGCCGGGCCGCCTCGGCGTTCTCGGCGCGGCTCAGCGGCGGCTGGACGCCGTGCTGGACACCGGTCCGCACGACCTTCCCGGCGCCGAGGTCGACGGTCTTGGTGACGAGGGTGTCGTCCCGGTAGTCGTAGAACGTCACGTCCGCGCGGCGCGGCGCGGCCGGGTCGTCCGCCTCGTCGGCGTCCGGCTCGGCGACGTCGACGGTGAGGCGCTGCGGGCCGCGCTCGCCCTCGACGTTCTCCGCGGTACCGAACTGCTGCCGGTCCCGGGCGATCTGTTCGACCCGGGTGATCTCGTCGTCGGTGAGCGGGTCGTTTCCGCTGCCCTTCGCGCCCTCCTCGGGCGCCTGCTCGACCACGCCCGGCGCGACCGCCGCGTTCTGTCCGGACGCGGCCCGCCCCGTGGACCGGCCGTCCGCCGCGGCGCCGCCTCCCGCGCCCTCGGCTCCCGCCGTGCCCGGCAGGGTGATCCCGATCATCACGGCCGTCGCCGCCACCGCGATGGCCCCACCGGCCACCACCTTGCCCAGATGTCGGTGCACTGTCTCGCGCACTGTCCTCCCCCTACTCCCCCTGTGTTCCCGGGAGTACGTGTCTGCCCCACTAATTCGGCACACGGCGACACATGCGTCGCTGTATGCGCTGGTCGCTCGGTAAGAGGGACGTAAGTCACGGCGGGTTCCCTCACTTTCCGCCAAGACTCGACCCGGCGCCGCGCACCATGGCGTCGGTCGTGGTCGACCCGTACTTCGACCGGGGCGACGACCGCGGACCGCACACCGCGTACCACCACACGGTGAGCTACGAGGCCCAGGTGAAGGGCCCGACCATGCGGGGGGAGCGTGACACGACCAGAGGTGGGATGGGTACGTAGGTCTGCATGACAGAGGTCCGTATGACAGCCGAGCGATCCGCACCGGGCGTGCCCACGGCCACCTATCGGCTCCAGGTGCAGCCCGGGTTTCCGTTCGCGGCGGCCGCGGCCGCCGTGCCCCACCTGGCCTCACTCGGCGTGTCGCATCTGCATCTCTCGCCCGTCCTGGAGGCCGTGCCCGGCTCGACGCACGGCTACGACGTGGTGGACCACGCGCGCGTACGGGGTGAGCTGGGCGGCGAGGAGGGTCTGCGGGCGCTCGCGCGGACCGCGCGGGAGCACGGGCTCGGCCTCGTCGCGGACATCGTGCCCAACCACATGGCGATGGCCCCGCGCCACAATCGCTCCCTGTGGGAGGTGCTGCGGGAGGGCCCCACATCGCCGTACGCGCGCTGGTTCGACATCGACTGGGAGGGACAGCGCGGGCAGTTGCTGCTGCCCGTCCTCGGCGGTCCCCTCGGCACGGAGACCGCGCACCTGGTGGTGGACGGCGACGTGCTGCGCTACCACGACCATGTCTTCCCGCTGCGTGAGGGCACCGAGGACCTGCCGCTGCCCCGGCTGCTGGACGCCCAGTGGTACCGGCCGGTGTGGTGGCGGCTGGCCCGTACGGAACTCAACTACCGGCGCTTCTTCAGCGTCTCCGAACTCATCGGCGTACGGGTGGAGGACCCGGAGGTGTTCGAGGCCACCCACGCGAAGATCCTCCAACTGCTGCGCGAGGGCGTGATCGACGGGCTGCGCATCGACCACCCCGACGGCCTCGCCGACCCCGACGGCTATCTGCGGCGGCTGCACGAGGCGGCCGGCGGGCGCTGGACCGTCGTCGAGAAGATCCTGGCCGACGGGGAACACCTGCCCGCCTCCTGGCCCGTCGCCGGGACCACCGGCTACGACGCGCTCCGGCACGTCGACGGCCTGTTCACGGACCCGGCGGGCGCCGGTGAACTGCTCGGCCACTACCGGCGGTTCGCGGCGCCGCAGACGGACCGGGGCGGCGACTGGGACGCCACGGTGCGCCGGGCCGCCTACAAAGTGCTCACGCATGAGCTGGCCGCCGAGACGGACCGGCTGACCCGGGTGGCGGCCCGGCTGTGCACCGCCTCCCCGGACCCCGCGCTGCGCGACCGCGCGCCCTGGGCGGTGCGCACCGCGCTGCTGGAGCTGCTGGTCCGGCTGCGGGTGTACCGGCCGTACGCCTCCGAAGACGTGGCCCTGGTGCTCACCCGGGAGGCCGCCGCCGAGGCCCGGCACGCCTTCGCCGTGCCCGAGGAGGGCGCGGCGGTGGACGTCGTGCGCGGCCTGCTGCTGGGGCCGCGCGCCGACGGGGCGTCCGGTGCCGGTCCGGGCCTCGCTCAGTTCCGGGCGCGGTTCGCGCAGACCGCGTCGGCGCTGCGCGCCAAGTCCGTGGAGGACACCGCGTTCTACCGGTATGTACCGCTGCTGTCCGCGACCGAGGTCGGCGGCGACCCGGGCCGCCCGGCCGTGTCCCCGGAAGACTTCCACGCGTACTGCGCGCGCGTGCAGCGGGACTGGCCGGGCACCGGGACCGTGGTGTCGACGCACGACACCAAGCGCAGCGCCGATGTACGCGCCGCGCTTGCCGTGCTCACCGAGTGCCCGCGGCGATGGGCGGACGTCCTCGCCGAGGTGAGCCGCGACGGCGCGGTCGTACCGGACGCGCAGCTCGCCTGGGTGGCCTGGCAGACGGTGTTCGGGCTGGGCCCGGCGGACCCGGAGCGGGTCGGGCGGGCCCTGCTGAAGCACGCGCGCGAAGCGGGCCTGCACACCAGCTGGACGGAACCGGACACGGTGTACGAGGAGGCGGTGGCGGCGTTCGTCGCGGCCGGGCCGTGCGGGCCGCCCGGCGCGCGCGTGGCGGCCTTCCGGGACTCCCTGGCGGCGCACGTACGGGCCAACGTCCTGGGCACCGCCCTGGTCCATCTGACGATGCCCGGGGTGCCGGACCTGTACCAGGGCACGGAGGACGAGTACCGGGCGCTGGTGGACCCGGACAACCGGCGGCCGGTGCGGTTCCCGACCCGGGAGGCGGGTGAGTCCGGGGAGCCCCTGGAGCCGGGCCGGTCCGGGGAGAAGACCGCGGTGACGGCGGCGGCACTGCGGCTGCGTGCGCGCCGGCCCGACGTCTTCGGGGACACGGGGACGTACGCGCCACTGGCCGCGGAGGGTCCGGCCGCGGCGCACTGTCTGGCGTTCACACGGTCCGGGGAGGTGGTGACCGCGGTGACGCGGCTGTCACTGCGGCTGGCGGAGGCGGGCGGCTGGCGCGACACACGGCTCACGCTTCCGCCGGGCCGCTGGCTGGACGTGCTGGCCCTGGAGCGCACGTTCGACGGCCACGCGCGCGTGGCCGACCTGTTCGGACCGCGCCCGGTGGCCCTGCTGGAGCGGACCGACGGGACGGACTGAGGCGTCACGCCCATCGATGCGGAGCCCGTACCGTGACCGTCCGCCATGGAGGAGCGCACCATGGAGGCGTACACCATGGAGGAGCGCACCATGTGGCGTACACCATGGAGGAGCGCACCATGTGGCGTACACCATGGAGGCGCACACCATGGACGTGCGACCGAACCACGTCGCCGGGGTCGGCCGGCCGTGCCCGTCGGCTACACGGCCGTGCCCCGGGGGCGTAGTCGTCGCCTCGGACCGCGTCGGTGGGGCCGGCCGAGGCCGAGGCACACGCGCGTGGACACGGCGTCGAAGTCAGCACGCTGCCTTTGACGGCCGTCCCCAAGGACATGGTGCACGGGCAGGGGAGCATGATGCACGGGCATGGTGCACGGGCAGGGGAGCATCGTGCACGGGTATGGGGCGTGGTGAAGGCGGTCGGCGTGGTGTTCCCGATGCTCGCCGGGCGCGGCGGCCCGCACCAACGGTGGTGACCCCGGACCCTGTGCCTCCCCCGCATCGTCCTTGACAGTTGCTCCCCGTCGTGCGGCACTGGGGTTGGCGAAGTCAGGCGGACAAGTCGGGGGTGGGTCTGCTGCCGGAGCTGCGTTACCCCAGCGTTCCCGAACTCACCGCTGCGGCAAGGGCGTTGGCCAGGGAACGGCCCAGCCTGTGCACCCTGCGGCAGGTGGGTGTCTCCAGCGCGGGCAGACCTCTGCACCTGCTGTCCGTGGGGCATGCCCGACGGGCCGTCCTGGTGGTGGCGGGTGCCCACGCCAACGAGCCGACCGGTGGCTGCACTCTTCTCGCCCTCGCCGAACGGGTGCTGCACGAGCGCGAGTTACTGTCCGGCACCGCCTGGCACTTCCTGCTGTGCGCGGACCCGGACGGGGCGAGTCTGCATGTGGCCCCGGCGCCGCGCAGCCTGTTCGACTACCACCTCGGCTTCTACCGCCCGGCCGGGCCCGAGCAGCCGGAGTGGTCGCCCGCGGTGCTGCCGCCGGACCGGCTGCCGCCCGAGACCCGGGCCCTGACCGGGGTGATCGACGAGTTGCGGCCCTATCTCCAGGTGACGCTGCACGGGACCGATCTGGGCGGCAGCTGGGTGCAGTTGACCAGGGACGTGCCGGGGCTCGCCGAGCCGTTCGCCAAGTCCGCGGCCGAGTTGCACATCCCGGTGGAGACGGGCGCCTCGGACGCCGCCGGGTGGCCCGCCTCGGGGCCCGGGGTGCGGGTGATGCCGGGTCCGGACTGCGGTGTCGCATACCCGAGCATGCCGGACGACGCGCGGCGCAGCACCTGGTACCACGCGCACCGGTACGGCGGTCTGACGGCCGTGGTGGAGGTGCCTATGTGGGCCAGCGACCTGGTGGACGACCCGGCGCCGCACCCCGCCCCGGCGGCGGCGATACGCCGGCTCGCGCACCGGTTGCAGCGGGACGCGCTCCAGGTGGAGCGGGTGCTGGCCGAGTCGCTGCCGCGGCTGGACGGCAGCGGGGGGCCGCTGCTGCGGGCCGCCCGGTGGGCGCTGGAGCTGGTCCCGGGGCTGGCCGCGGACTGGATCGACACGCCTCCCGTCGACACGACGATGGCGTATGTCGGCAGCGTGGACGCGTTCGGGCGGCGGCTGCCGCTGCGGGCGGCGGCGATGCTGCTGCGGGTGCTCCGGGCCGCCGACGACCGTGCCGCACCCGGGCTCGAACGGCTCGTCGCGGCCTGGTGCGACGCCTTCGCGAAACGTTTCCGCGCCCGTTGGGTGCCCCTGGAGCACCAGGTCGAGCACCAGTCGCGCACGGTGCTGGCCACGGCCCTGCACGCCCGCGACCGAGGCGTGTGAGCCACGTCCCGGCCCGCCCATGGACACGTGTCCGGGCCACTCATGGACGGGTGCGCGCACGTACGTACAAGTACGCGCACGTACCCCCAGGCACGGGTGCGCGTACATCCGCCGAGCCCGCTCAGACCGCCGCGAGCCGGAAGGCCACCCGGCCGAAGGAGACCTGGTCGCCCGCGCGGACGACGGCGGCACCGATCACCCGGCGTCCGTTCACACTCGTACCGTTGGTCGAGCCGAGATCCCTGAGCACCCACAAGCCGCCCTGGCGGCTGAGTTCGGCGTGCACCCGGGAGACGGTCTCATGGTTCAGGCGCAGCCCATTGGCCGGATCACGGCCGATGCGCAACGGCCGGCCGACCGCCGGATGCGGCAGCAGCAGCTTGGGCAACCGCTCGACACGCCAGGCCCCGCGCAGCCGTACGGTGAACCCGGAGACAGCTTCGACGGCGCCGAGGACGCCGCGCGTGAAGCGGCTCTCCCGGGGCAGATCGGCGGTGAGCGCGGCGAGTTCGTCGGGCCGCCGCGCGGCGAGCGCCAGTTCCATGCGGCGCAAGAACGTGTCGTGCGACAGCCGGCCCACGGCGGCGCCGTCGCGGAGCACCTTCAGCGCCTTGTCGCGCTCGGCGTCGGACAGCCGCGCGGGATACGTGTGGTGCTCGAAGGACGACGTCACCCTGGTGATTGTCGGTCAGTGAGCCCTGAGTGTCCAGGAGACCGCCGCGACGTGAGAACGCCCGCCACGCGCGCGTACTTGCGGCGACATACACCGGGAATGCCACGATTCAAACGCGGATCCACCCCCGCTCACGGCACGATGGACGGGCTACATCACGGTGAGCAGACGAAGGGGAACCGTCCGTGCAGTTCGAGGTGTGGGCACCGCTGGCAGACCGGGTGACGCTCCATTGCGAGGGCGCCACGCACGCGTTGGAACGCGATCGGGACCGGGTGGGGTGGTGGTCCGGTCAGGCGGCGGCGGGCGACGGCGCGCGGTACGGGTTCGCGCTGGACGACGGCCCGGTGCTGCCCGACCCCCGTTCGCGCCGCCAGCCGGACGGACCGGACGGGCCGAGCGCCGTCGTGGACCACGGGCGGTACGCGTGGCGTGCGGTGTGGGCGGGGCGCGCGCTGCCGGGCGCCGTGCTGTACGAGCTGCACGTGGGGACGTACACCCCCGAGGGAACCCTGGACGCGGCGGCCGAGCGGCTGGGGCATCTGGTGGAACTGGGCGTGACCCACGTGGAGTTGCTGCCGCTGTGTCCCTTCCCCGGGCGGCACGGCTGGGGTTACGAGGGGGTGTCGCTGTGGGCGGTGCACGAACCGTACGGCGGCCCCGAGGCGCTGAAACGGTTCGTCGACCGGGCGCACGCGCTCGGGCTCGGCGTCGTCCTGGACGTCGTACACAACCACCTGGGCCCGAGCGGCAACCATCTGCCCGCGTTCGGCCCGTACTTCACCGAGACCCATCACACCCCCTGGGGCGCGGCCGTCAACCTGGACGCGCCCGGCTCCGACGAGGTGCGCGGCTATCTCGTGGGCAGCGCGCTGGCCTGGCTGCGCGATTACCGGATCGACGGCCTGCGGCTGGACGCGGTGCACGCGCTGCGGGACACGCGCGCGCTGCACTTCCTGGAGGAGCTGTCTGCGGCCGTGGACGGCCTCGCCGCCGAACTGGGCCGGCCGCTGTTCCTGATCGCCGAGTCCGACCTCAACGACCCGCGGATCATCACCCCGCGCGCGGAGCACGGGCTCGGTGTGCACGCGCAATGGAACGACGACTTCCACCACGCCCTGCACACCGCGCTGACCGGCGAGTCCCAGGGCTACTACGTCGATTTCGCGCGGGCCCCGTTCGCCGGCCTCGCCAAGACGCTGACCGGTGGTTTCTTTCACGACGGCACGTATGCGAGCTTCCGGGGCCGGCGGCACGGCCGGCCGCTGGACCGCACCCGCGTGGCCGGGTACCGGCTGCTCGGCTACACCCAGAACCACGACCAGGTCGGCAACCGGGCCCGGGGCGACCGGCTGTCGGCCGCCCTCTCCCCGGGCCTGCTGGCCTGCGCGGCGACGCTCACGCTGACCGCGCCGTTCACGCCGATGCTGTTCATGGGCGAGGAGTGGGCCGCCGGCACGCCGTGGCAGTTCTTCACCGACCACACCGATCCCGACCTGGCGCAGGCCGTACGGCGGGGCAGGCGGCGGGAGTTCGCGGCGCACGGCTGGGCCGAGGAGGACGTGCCCGACCCACAGGACCCGGCGACCCGCGCGCGTTCCTGCCTGGACTGGTCGGAGCCGGAACGCGAGCCTCACGCGCGCGTGCTGGCCTGGTACCGCCGGCTCCTCGCGCTGCGCCGGGAACTGCCGGACCTCACCGATCCCGACCTCGCCGACACCAAGGTGGCGTACGACGAGCAGGCGCGCTGGCTCGCTCTCCGCCGCGGGGACGTCCGCGTCGCCGTGAACCTCGGTACCGGCCCCGCGGCGATCGCGCTGGGCACCCGCGGGGCCGAGGTGCTCGCCGCGTGGGAGCCGGTCGAGGCGCCGGGCCCGGACGGGCTGCTGCACCTGCCCGGCCAGTCGTGCGTGGTGCTGAACCAGGGCTGACGCACCGCCGCGCGAGGGCGCCGGGCCCAGCGGGCGGCCCGGCTCCCGGCCTCGTCCGGTTACCCGGCCTCGTCCGGCTTGTCGTCGCGGAACTCGGTGACCCGCTCCAGCAGGATCGCCTCCCAGGCCCGCCGCAGCTGGGTCCGCAGGAGCGGCAGGGGGCTCACGTCACGGCCGTCGAGGCGGTCGGCGAGACGGAGCACGGTGTCGCAGCGGGCGAGCCACAGGCCGCGCAGGCAGAGCCGGGCGCCGTAGTCGGCGAGGGTGGCGGCGCGCACGGCCGTGCCGGAGCCGACGGCGAGCGCGAGCCCGGCGATGTCCTCTGCGGGGTCGCCGACGGCCGTGTCGGTCCAGTCGAGGACACCGCGCACCCGTCCGTCGTCGCGCACCACCAGGTGCTCGCCCTTGAGGTCGTGATGGACGAGGACCGCGGTGCCGGACTGTGCGGTGAGCTGCGCCGCGCCGGCCCGGGTGAGCTGCCGCAGCAGGGTGGGGTCGAACTCGTCGGCGGCGGCCAGGCGTTCGGCGGCGGGCACGGCCATCCGGCGCAGCGCCTGCAGCGAGCGCGGCGCGGCGCGCGGCACGCCGAGGCCCTCGGCCTGCCGTACGGGCACCTCGCGCAGGCCCATGAGCAGCCCGGCGAGGTCGGCCTCGCCGACGGCGGACACGTCGTGCTCCTCCCCGGAGCCGCCGGGCAGCCTGACGTCGAGGGTGTAGGCCAGGCCCGGCGCCCACTCGCCGTGCGCCACGCTGACCGGGACGCCGACCGGCAGGTGCGGGCGCACGAGATCGCGCACGCGCAGTTCGCGCCGCTGGCGCACGGAGGCGTCCCGGTCGGGGGCGAGCCGCAGCACATAGCGGCTGCCGACCCACCACGTGGCGTGCTCGCCGCCCTCCGCGACGGGCCGCACATCGGGTCCTGCGGCGCCGTCCGCGCTCTCCTGGACGAGCGCGCGGATCAGCCGGCGGACGGTGTCCGTGCTGGGGGTCGGTGCCTGGGTCATGGTCGCGCCGTTGTCGTCCGGGGTGTCGTCGAGGGGGTGTCTCCTGCTCGCGGGGGCGGTGCCCTCACTCCACTATGACCATCTCGCGGGTGGTGGTGTTGAGCCGACGGCCGCCGTCCCCGGTCACGGTGACGATGTCCTCGATGCGCACGCCGAACCGGCCGGGCAGGTAGATGCCGGGTTCCACGGAGAAGCACATGCCGGGCACGAGGGGCTGGGCCTCGCCCTCGATCATGTACGGCGGCTCGTGCGTGGTGACGCCGATGCCGTGACCGGTGCGGTGGATGAAGTACTCGCCGTACCCGGCGTCCTCGATCACCGCGCGGGCGGCGCGGTCGACCTCCTGGCAGGCGACGCCGGGCCGTACCGCGCGAAAGCCCGCCTCCTGGGCGGCACGCACGATGTCGTGGACCGCGCGTTCCTCGTCGGTGGGTTCGCCGACGTGGACCGTACGCGTGGTGTCGGAGCCGTAGCCGTCCTTCAGACCGCCGAAGTCGAGGACGACCATGTCGCCCCGCCGGATGACACGATCGCCGACCTCGTGGTGCGGGTTGGCGCCGTTCGGTCCGGAGCCGACGATGGTGAAGTCGACCTGGGAGTGCCCGAACCGCCGCAGCAGATCGGCGAGGTCGCGGCCCACGTCGGACTCTCGGCGGCCGGCGAAGGGGGCCTTCCGGATCTCCTCGAACGCCGCGTCGGCCGCCGCTCCCGCGGCGGCCAGCAGCTCCAGTTCCGCGGCGTCCTTGACGGCGCGGAGCATCGGCAGGGCGTCGGTGAGGGAGGCGTAGGAGGTGTCGGGCAGCGTCTTCTGGAGAGCGAGCAGGTGCATCGCCCAGGCGTTGTCGCTGACGCCGAACCGGCCGCTCGGGGCGAGCAGGGCGCCGGTCACGGCGTAGGGGTCCACGCCGTCGGTCCAGTCACGCAGGGTCAGCGCGGGCGCGCCGGGCGCCTTCTGGGCGTCGGGGGCCTCCAGGGCGGGCACGACGAGCACCGGGTCGCGGCCTGCGGCCAGCACCAGCAGGGTGAGCCGTTCGGTGACGGCGGTGGGCGCGTAGCCGGTGAGCCACACCAGGTCGGGTCCCGGCGCGACCAGCAGCCCGGCGAGACCCGCGTCTGCGGCGGAGCGCGCCGCGCCTGCCATGCGGGCCCGGTAGTCGTCGGCGGTGAAGGGGGCGGGCGGGCTACCGGGCATCCGGGCCTCCGGGGACGCGTGCGCGAACAGGGTGAACAACCACGGGAAGCATCCTGCCCGGACCCGAAGGGCGACGCGAGCCGTTACGGACTCGCGTCGCGGTGACCGCGGGGTCCCGGCGGCGGTGACCGCGGGGTCCCGGCGGCGGCCGGTCGCCCCCGCCCCGGCGCCACACCGCCGACCGGCCGCCGACCGGCCGACGGGCGCCGCCGGGATGCCGGGCGGGGCAGCAGGTCAGGCCGTGGCCCGCGGCGACAAGCACAGCGCGGGCACGCAGACCGGCGCCCTCGGAGCGCTGGCCCGACGGAAGGCGCCGCCCCCATGCGCGGTACGCGCCCGGCCGAGCGGCAACGCAGCGCCGGCCACACCGAGCCGACAGACGGCAGCCAGATCACCGCCACGCGGCCCAACGCAGCGGACCACCGGGTACGCGGCCAACAACAAAACGCTGACGGGCTCCTACGCGCAGTCGCACGCAGTCAGCGCGGCCACGTGGGACAGCTGCGGTGGATCGCCGGGCGGGACAGCAGGGTCAGGCCGTGGCCCGCGGCGGCACGCACGATGCGGGCGCGCACCTCGGTGTCCTCGTAGCGCAGGGCCTGGCGGAACGCGCCCCCCCGTAGGCGGTACGCAGCCGAGCGAGCGGCACCGCGACACCGGCCGCACCGAACCAATGGACGGCGGCCAGGCCACCACAGCCCGCTACACCGGGCGCCGAGTGCACGACTGACAGCAGAACCATGACGGGCCCCTGCGTAACACCATGCGCGGTCAGCACGGCCACGTCGGGCAGCCGCGGTGGATCGCCGGGCAAGGCGAGAGCGTCGGCCAACCCCGGCTCTTGCCGTGCCCGGGGTGATGGCGGCCGGGATCTCGCGCCGGGCGCGGGCCCGCAGGGTGGCGCCCGCGGCGGGCAGGGCAACCGGTACGCGAAGGTCGAGCGCGACCAGGACGCGAAGGTCGGGCGGGGCCTGGGTCGCGGCGAGCGCCTGCCCGTGCGCGGGCACCGCGGCCGTCCGGGCGATGCCGGCGCGGGCCGCGTCCGGCCACGGCAGCAGCGGTCCCGCGTGCCCCCGGGACCGCACCCGGCGGTACGCGCGCGGCCCGGCCACGGTCAAGCACACGCACGCAAGCACACGCACGCAAGCACCCACAAGCCCCACGTGCCCCAGGAGCCCCTCACCGCCGGGCTGGCCGCGGCCAGGCGGCAGGTGAGCAGCAAGGCCCCCAAGGCCCCCGAACCGGCCGACCGCCCCTCCCCCCGTCGCACTCCTCCAGCCGAAGCCCCCCAGACGACGGCTCGCACCCACACCCCACGCAGGGGCGTCGGCCCGGGCCACGGCCAAGCACGCACAGACATGTGCGTGCCGGGCGGCGGTGTCGGGCCTCAGCTGACGGGCAGGGCGGGCGTCGGCGGCCGGTCCGGCAGGAAGCCGTGGGCACGGCGGGCCAGATAGCCGGACTTGTAACGGTCGACCGCGCGGTGCCAGTTCAGGATGCCGGCCAGCCAGTTCTGCAGGTCGGCCACATAGCCGTCGAGCGCCCGGGCGGCCTCGTCCGAGAGGCCGAAGTCCTCCCGTACGACGGGGAGTTCGTGCGCCACGACGTGCTGGAACTGTTCCATGCGCCGGGTCATCAGATCGTGCACGACACCCAGCGCGGTCGGGTAGTCGACGCCGAAGAAGTTCTGCACGACGAGGACGGCGTTGTGGATCTCGCCCTCGTACTCGATCTCCTTCTGGTACGAGAAGACGTCGTTGAGGAGGCACGCGTAGTCGACGGCGGCGTTCTCCATCGAGCGCACCGGGCCGCTGCGATACACCTCCGGCGGGATCGCCGGGCCCTGGCCCATCCGGCACAGGCTGAGGGTGAGGTCGGCGCCGAAGGTGGCCCGCCGCATCTCCAGATAGTCGACCGGGTCGGGGATGCGGTTCTGCGCCTGGTTGGACAGCTCCCACAGCCAGCTCTCGGTCATCACGTCGACGGAGGCCCGTACGGTGCGCCGCTGCTCGGCGGTCATCCCGGCGGTCGTACGCGCCCACAGGTCGATCAGGCCGCGCTCCAGTCCGTTCGCCGGGGTGGGGACCGGCTCGCCGTCCAGGGGCATGCAGGCCGACAGCCGTGCCGTGGTGACCCGGGCGGCGGCCAGGTCCCGGCGGTGGCCGAACAGCAGCGGGTAGTAGTCGTCGCCGTAGGTCCCCCAGGAGAGCCAGGCGGAGCTGAGGTCGAGGGCCTCGGGTGTGGCGTCCGGGTCGAGTCCGGCGGCGCACAGCGGGAGGTCGTAGGCGGCGAGCCGGTCCTCGTCCCAGACGCCCTCGGCCAGCATGCCCATGCGGTGCATCCAGTCGGTGAGCCGGGCGCGGGCGGCGTCGAGGTGGGGGCTCAGCTCCACCTGGAAGGGCATGTGGAAGTCGGGCAGCAGGGACGGGCCGACCTTCTGGAACGGCACGTGGGAGTAGGCGCGCAGCCGTTCGGCCGCGGCGGAGGCGAGCAGGGCGCCGATGTCCGCCGCGGAGGTGCCGGGGCCGGTCAGCCCGTGCCACGGGGAGCCCGAGACGGCTCCCTCGTTCATGTAGCGGCTGGAGCGCAGATGCCATTCGTGGCCGCCGGACTGCCAGTCCTGCAGACCCTTTGTGTAGGCGGCCACCGCCGCCACCTGGTCCGGGGCGAGGCCCTTCTCCAGGGCGAGCGCGGGCACTTCGGTGAGCGCGGTGTGCTCGAACTGGTGCAGGCGCGAGGTGAGGATGTCGTTGACGGTGTCGGCGGCTTCCTGGGTGGCGCAGCCGAAGAAGGTCTCCAGGACGAGCACGCCGTTGCTGTTCTCGCCCTCGTCCTCCACCTCGCGCTGGTAGGAGAACAGGTCGTTGCGCAGGTGCACGGCGTCGGCGAAGGTCTCCATGAGCACCCGCAGCGGCCGCGAGCCGGCCACGGCGGCGGGCACCTCGGCGGTCGCGTACTCGACGAGCCCCGCCGACCAGGGGGCGCCGCCCACCTTGCGGCGCATCTCGATGTACTCGACGGGGTTGGCGATCCGCCCCTCGTTGATGTTGGACAGCTCCCACAGGGACTCGTTGAGCAGGTGCTCGGTGGCGACGGCGAACCGTGCCCGCCAGTCGGCGGACATCGCAGGGATCGTGCGCGCCCAGAGGTCGGCGAGGCCCGCCTCGACGGGGTTCTCCGGCTTCGGCACGGGGGCCGTCGCGTCCAGCGGCATGAACTGTGGCAACCGGTCGAGATGGGCCTTGCCCGCGGCGCGGTCCTGGCTGCGCTTGTACTGCTCCAGGAAGTGGTCGTCGAAGAAGAACACCCACACGTACCAGTCGGTGATCAACGAGAGGGCCCGGCCGTCGCAGTCGGGGTGTGTGTAGGCGCACAGCAGACCGTAGTCGTGCGCCTCCAGGTCGGCCTGGTCCCAGATCCCGGAGCCCTCCAGCATGCCCATCTCGCGTGCCCACTCGGTCGAGTGGGCACGCGCCTCGTCGACATGCGGGTTCAGCCGCGCGGGGTACGGCATGTAGAAGTGCGGAAGTTCGAAGGGCTGCGTCATGGCCGGGGCCCTACCCGCGCCCTCCGACCCCCATCCACCCCCCAGCACATGATCACACCATCGCGTGAACCCCGGCCGAACACCCGGACTTTCCGCGGTCCCGATGCTTGGCCGAGCACCCGGCGGACCGGCGGTGACCGGGCGGTATGGGGTGATCGCACGGCGGCCCCGGGGCGGGTTCACGGCCGATGTCGGGCCACTCGTCTTCACCCCTTGTGCCTCGGCGGGCCGCCGCCCTCGCCGTGCCACCCGAGCGGCTGGTGTCGGACTTCGGCGAACTGCGGCGACGGGTTCAAGTCGCTGCCTTCAAGTCGCTTCCGTCAAGTCGCTTCCGCTACGACCGTTGTGACGCCCTGACCTGGATCAACGCATGCGTGCCCGCGGTGCGCCAGCGCTGCCCCTCGGCCCGGACGAGGGCGGCCTCGGTGTCCGCGTCCAGTCCGGTGATCACGTCGGACTTCAGCGTGCGCAGGGCGGCGACGGGGCCGGGCCAGTAGGCGGTGACCTCGTGGAAGGGCGTGGTCGGCGGCCACATCCGGTCGCCCACCAGACGCCGGTAGTTGAGGTCGCCCTTGACGATCGTGAGGGTGGCCGCGGCGAAGTCGGCGCGTAGGTCGTCCGGCATGTCCGCGTACGGCAGCGGGGCGCAGGAGAAGGGGTGTGCGCGCACGTCGAGGCGCCCGTCGGCCATGGCCGTCCACAGCAGCCGCCCGTACCGGGCCGCCGCGCCGGGCGCCGAGGTGAGCCGGCGCAGCGCGTCCACCACGTCGGCGGTGGTCGCGTCGGAGACGTAGTACGGGTACGGCTTGACGTGCAGCACCGCCCGCCCGGCCCGGCCCTCGGCGAGCAGGTGGGCGATCAGCAGCAGATCGGGAATGAGTTCGCGGCCCGCGTTGTCCGCGACCAGGCAGAGCGTGCCGGTGCCGGTCTGCGGGAGCCGCGCCCACAGGGCGTCGCTGTCGTCGTGGACCAGCGCGGGGACCGCCGCCCGGGCCTCGGCGCCCACGGCCGAGAGGCGGAAGCCGAGGTCGGCACGGTTGCCCCAGAGCGAGCCGTGCAGCAGGGCCCGTGCCCGCTCGTCGTGCGGCCGGTCCGCCGGCGCGTCCAGCGCGGCCAGTTCCTCGTCCGTCTCCGCCGAGTCGAGTTCGGCGCGTTTCACGGGACGGAAGGGGTCGATGCCCTGCCAGGCGCCGGGGCCGAAGTAGCCCACGGCGTCGAGGAGTCGGCGGTAGAAGTGGCTCTCGGACCACAGCCACGGCACGTCGAACCAGGACCGGCCGGTCTGCGCTGCCAGGCCCCAGTCCCGCCACCGGTCACGGTCGGCCGCGTCGGCGGGGAGCGGTTCGATCACGCCGTCGGCGCAGCTCTTCAGCAGCGCGTCGAGCGCGCGGTGTTGCTCGGGGCCGTACGGTGCGGCGTCCCGTACCTGGCGGACGATCGCCGGGTGCCGCTCGGCGAGCACGCTGTGCGGGAACGAGCCGGGTGCGTTACCGAGGATCACGGGCGCGGCGGGGGTGTCGGGCATGTCCGTCACCGTACCGCCCGGTTCAGAGGGTTCTGATCTCCCGCTCCAGTTGCGTGGTGAGCGTCAGATAGCGGGCTCTGCGGGGCACCGGTACCAGACTTCGGATCAGCAGGTGCCACATCTCGGCGATCCGGCGGGGCAGTCGGCCGACGGGATCGAGGGAGCGGCCGGCGACGCGCGTGCCGACGAAGAAACAGACCAGGGAGTGGGCGACGGCCTCCACGTCGACGTCCGGGTGCACGTCGGACTCCTTGACGGCGCCGAGGAGTTTGCGGTTGGCCAGCTCCAGCCACTCGGTGAAGGGGTGTCTGAGCGGCGGCCGTACGGCGATGTCCGCGGTGGCCAGACGGAGTCCGGCCCGGGGGATGGGGCCCTCGACGGCGAGCCGGGCGATGCCGAACGTGGTGCGGATCAGGGACTCCAACGAGGAGCAGCGACGGCGGTCCACCTCGGCCACCAGCAGCCGGGCGAACCTGGACTGGAGCTCCATGATGGCGTGCGCGAGGTCCTCCTTGGCGGCGAAGTGGAAGTACAGCGCCCCCTTGGTGACCTGGGCGTGCTCGACGATGTCGCTCAGGCTGGTGGACTCGTAGCCCTGACGGTCGAACAGGTCGGCCGCGGCCGTGATGATCGTTGCACGGGTCTGCTCGGCGCGTAACTGCCTCGCCATCTGCTGGACACTCCTTGACGGCCGGAAAAGAACGGGACGTGCCGTATGTTTTTACCCCCCGCACACGATAACTCACGGTGCGACAGCGGTCGTTCGGGGTGCGGACCGGGTGCCCCGCACGCACCACGGCGGCGCGGGCGAGCCGGTCCGCCCTTTCTCTTCGACATACGGACGGTGTCGAGGCATGGGTATCCCCTCGGTTCTCTGCCGGTTTGCGGAGGCTCCGGCGGACAGGCGAGCCACACCGGCGATCGCCACCATACGAGGCGGCCGGTCTGTTCTCAATGGCGCGTCGGCCAGGCCGTGGAACGGCCGGGCCGATCGGTGCACTTGCACATCGATCGGCTCGACGGCCAGGGACATCACCCCGCTCGCGGTCATCGCGCCTGCAACGGCCGGGCACGGCACCGGGCCGCGGATGGCGCCACCCTCGAACGCCGATGCGATATGGCCGGAAAGTACCCGCTGGTTCCGGCCGGTCGCCCGGTATGCGGTCAACGCGCGCCCCGGCGTGCCCGCGACGGCCGCGCCGGGCGAGTCGGCGGCGTGGGTGTTCCAGGCCGCCGGAACTTCCGGAACTTAACGGGACCCCTGAGAGTTTCTACGGTGCTGTAGAGGCTTTCGACTGTGCATTCAAGGAGTTCGCATGGCCCTGTGGGACCGCATCAAGGAGTCCGCATCGACGATGCAGACCCAGCTCGTGGCGAAGAAGAACGACCTGAAGAGCGGTGCCTTCCGTGACGCGAGCATGGCCATGTGCGCGCTCGTCGCCGCCGCCGACGGAACCATCGACCCGGCCGAGCGCCGGCGCGTGGCCCAGTTGATCGCCACCAACGAGGTGCTGCAGAACTTCCCCGCGGACGACCTGCAGCGCCGTTTCGAGGAGAACCTGAACAAACTGACCACCGACTTCGACTTCGGCAAGGTCAGCGTGCTCCAGGAGATCGCCAAGGCGAAGAAG
Source organism: Streptomyces sp. NPDC004752 (assembly GCF_053601275.1). Classification (NCBI taxonomy): domain Bacteria; kingdom Bacillati; phylum Actinomycetota; class Actinomycetes; order Kitasatosporales; family Streptomycetaceae; genus Streptomyces; species Streptomyces sp. NPDC004752. The sequence continues at coordinate 43,312 of NZ_JBSGBN010000082.1, forward strand.
AAGCCCGCCGAGGCCCGCGCGGTGATCCAGATCGGCATCGTCATCGGCGGGGCCGACGGCGACTTCGACAAGACCGAGCAGGCGGTGGTGCGCGAGGCGTGCTTCACCCTGGACCTCGCGCCGCACGAGTTCGACCTCTGACTCGCCCTCTGATTCAACCTCTTTGACGACCGGCACCCGGCGTGCGGCCGCCACCGGCACCGGCACCGCCCCGCTCCCGGTCCGGCAACGGAACCGGAACGGGGCGGGAGCGGGGCGCGGGCGAAACGGTGCACCGGCGGTGGCGGTGGCGGCCCGCGGCTACGGCATC
>NZ_JBSGBN010000083.1:0-43398 GCF_053601275.1 Streptomyces sp. NPDC004752
GGCTGTGCGGGCGCTCCGGCCGGCTGGGGCGGTGCGCCCGCGGCGGGCTGCGCCTGGGGCGGCTGCGGGGCCGGCTGGGCGTACGGGTTGGGCTGCCCCGCGCCGGGCGCCGCCGGAGCGCCGTACGGGTTCGGTGTACCGGCCGGTGCGCCGAACGCCCCCGCGGGCGCTCCCTGTCCGCCGTAGGGTCCCGCGGGCGCACCGCCCGGCGCCTGCTGCCCCGGAGGCATCGCGAACGCCTGAGAGCCCTGCTCGGGCGGCGGCGGGGCGTACCAGCCCGGCTGGCCCTGGCCCGGCACCGGCATCGGCGGCTGCGCGCCCGGCGGCAGCGGCTGCTGCAACCCGGCCTTCTGGTCGATGGTGGAGCGGTAGTCCACGGCGCCCTGAGTCATCCGCATATACGCCTCCTCCAGCGACGCCTGATGCGGGGACAGCTCCCACAGCCGTACATCGGCCTCGTGCGCCAGATCGCTGATGCGGGGGAGCGGCAGCCCCGTCACGCGCAGCGCGCCGTCCTGCTCCGGCAGTACGTGCCCGCCCGCCTCGGTGAGCGCGGAGGTCAGCTTCTCGCGCAGTGCGGGCTCGATGTCCGCGGTCCGCACGCGCGCGAAGTCGGCGGAGTTGGCCGAGATGAAGTCCGTCACACTCATGTCGGCGAGCAGTTGTCCGCGCCCGATGACGATGAGATGGTCGGCGGTCAGCGCCATCTCGCTCATGAGGTGGCTGGAGACGAACACCGTCCGCCCCTCCGCGGCGAGCGCCTTCATCAGGTTGCGCACCCACAGGATGCCCTCGGGGTCGAGCCCGTTGACCGGCTCGTCGAACAGCAGCACCTGCGGGTCGCCGAGCAGCGCGGCCGCGATGCCGAGCCGCTGGCCCATGCCGAGCGAGAAGCCCTTCGAACGCCTCCGGGCCACGCCCTGGAGGCCGACGACACCGAGCACCTCGTCCACCCGCCGGGCCGGGATGCCGGAGAGCTGGGCCAGGCACAGCAGATGGTTGCGGGCGTGCCGGCCGCCGTGCACCGCCTTGGCGTCGAGCAGCGCGCCGACCTGGCGGGCGGCGTTCGGCAACTTGCGGTACGGGTAGCCGCCGATCGTCACCGAGCCCGCGGTGGGATTGTCCAGGCCCAGCATCATCCGCATGGTCGTCGACTTGCCCGAGCCGTTCGGCCCGAGGAAGCCGGTGACGGCTCCGGGCCGCACCTGGAAGGAAAGGTTGTGCACGGCGGTCTTGTCGCCGTAGCGCTTGGTCAGGCCGACAGCCTCGATCATGCTCCGGTCCCCATCGGAAGGTATGCCTCGAACAGTTCAGAACAGCGGGGCACACACAACCCCGTAAGGGTTAGGAGCTTATCCGGGCGCTGACGGTTCCGCCCAAGACATGGCAAAGGCCCGCCGTCACTACGCGTCCCGCCGCTTCAGCAGGACGTAACCGCCGATCACGGCCGCGAGCGCCCACAGCACCATGATGCCGAGGCCGCCCCAGGGCCCGTACGGGGTGTCGTCGTCGACCCGGGGGACCACCTGCATGATCCGGCTGCCGGCCTGGTCGGGCAGGAACTGGCCGATCCTCTTCGTCGCGTGGACGTTGCCGAGGATGTTCGAGATCAGGAAGAAGAACGGCATCAGGACGCCGAGCGACAGCATCGGCGAGCGCAGCATCGCGGCGACGCCCATCGAGAACACCGCGATGAGGGTCATATAGAGCCCGCCGCCGACGACGGCCCGCAGTACACCGGGGTCGCCGAGCTGCGTCCGGTGGGAGCCGAGCATCGCCTGCCCGAGGAAGAACGCGGCGAAGCTGGTCGCCAGGCCCACCACGAGAGCCAGCCCGGTGGCCACCGCGATCTTGCTGAACAGGAACGTGCCGCGCCGCGGGACCGCGGCCAGTGACACGCGGATCATGCCGGTGCTGTACTCGTTCGACACCACCAGCACCCCGAACACGATCATCGCGAGCTGCCCGAGGCTCATGCCCGCGAAGCTCACATAGGTCGCGTCGAACGACAGCCGGTCCTGGGCGGACATGTCGTCGAACTGGCTCCGCGACAGGGCGGAGATCAGGATGCCGAGGGCGATCGTGACGACCACGGCGAGGGACAGCGTCCACACCGTCGACGCCACGGACCGGATCTTCGTCCACTCGGACCGGATGACCTGGACGGCCGTCATGGCTCACACTCCCTTCCAGTCGGCACCCCAGTCCCGCGGGACCGGGGTGGCGTCGGAGTCGGAGTGCGCGTGGTACTCCACCGACTCCGCCGTCAGTTGCATGAACGCCTCCTCCAGGGACGCCTGCTGCGGGCTCAGCTCGTGCAGCACGACCCCGTGCCGGGCGGCCAGCTCGCCGATCCGCTCGGCCTTGCCGCCCTCCACCTCCAGCGCGCCGCCACCGGCCTGCACCACCGCGATCCCGGCCTCGTGCAGCACGTCGAGCAGCCGCTCGCGCTGCGGGGTGCGGATACGGACGTACGACCGCGAGTTCTCCCGGATGAAACCGGCCATGGAGGTGTCGGCGAGCAGCCGCCCCTGGCCGATGACGACGAGGTGCTCGGCCGTCAGCGCCATCTCGCTCATCAGATGGCTGGAGACGAACACGGTTCGGCCCTGGGCGGCCAGAGACTTCATCAGGTTCCGGATCCAGTGGATGCCCTCGGGGTCGAGCCCGTTGACCGGCTCGTCGAACATCAGGATCCGCGGGTCGCCGAGCAGCGCACCCGCGATCCCGAGCCGCTGCCCCATGCCGAGCGAGAACCCCTTGGCCTTCTTCCGGGCCACCGCCGTGAGCCCCACGGTGTCCAGCACCTCGTTCACCCGGCGGGCGGGGATCGAGTTGCTCTGCGCCAGACACAGCAGATGGTGATAGGCGTTCCGGCCACCGTGCACGGCCTTCGCGTCCAGCAGCGCCCCGATGTACGTCAACGGGTCCTTCAACTGGTCGTAGTGCTTGCCGTCGATCCGGACATCGCCCGCGGTGGGATGGTCGAGGCCGAGAATCATCCGCATCGTCGTGGACTTGCCGGCGCCGTTGGGCCCGAGGAAGCCCGTGACGATCCCCGGCTGCACGGCGAAGCTGAGGTCTTGCACCGCGACCTTGTCGCCGTACCGCTTGGTCAACCCCTCCAGCTCAATCATGCGGACACGCTAAGACGGGACGAAGCCCTCTGCCACCCGAGCGGCAGAGGGCTTCGTCAATATTCCGTCGGCGTACGCCGGGTGTTGCGGGCGTTACCGGGACTGCTGGGCCGGCACACCGCGGGAGATCGGCTCGTCCTCGGTCGGGGAGCTGGCCGCGGCCACCGCGGCGCCGGTGAGCGTGGCGAGCATCTCGCGGACGTTCGTCAGCTGGGCGTTGATGCTGTCGCGGCGGTTGGTGAGCGCCGCCAGCTCGCGCTCGGATTCCGAGCGGATGCGGTCGGCCTTGGCGTTGGCGTCGGCCACGATGTCCTCGGCCTGACGCTGGGCCGTCTCCACCGTCTGGCGGGCGCGGCGCTCGGCGTCCGTACGCAGCTTCTCGGCCTCCAGGCGCAGCTGCTCCGCGCGGTGCTCGATCTCGGCAAGGCGCTTTTCGGCCTTCTGCTGACGCGAGGCCAGGTCGCGCTCGGACTGCTCGCGGCGCTTGGCGAGGTTCGTCTCGAAGTCGGCGGCGGCCTGCGCGGCCTTCGCACGGGTCTCCTCGAAGAGCGCGTCCGCCTCCTCGCGCTTGGACTGCGCGTCCTTCTGCGCGTCGGCACGCAGCTGGGAGGCCTCACTCTTGGCCTTCTCGACGATCCGGACGCCCTCGTCCTCGGCCTTGGCCTTGCGCTCGGACGCGAACGACTCCGCGTCGTTGCGCACTTGCTGGGCCGCCGACTCGGCCAGCTCGCGGTGCTGCTCGGCCGCCCGGCGGGCCTCCTCGCGCAGATCCTTGGCCTCCTCCTCGGCGAGGCGGAGGATCTTCTCGACCCGCGCGCCGAGACCTGCGTACGACGGCTCGGCGTCGCTTACCTGTGCCTGGGCGTTCTGCGTCTCGAGGTGAAGCTCCTCGATGCGCTTTTCCAGAGCGGTGATGCGGGTGAGCGCGCTGTCACGGTCGGAGACGAGTTTGGAGATCCGTTCGTCCACCTGAGCGCGGTCGTACCCACGCCGCACAAGCTCGAAGCCGTAGGGGGAAGTGTCGCTCATGGGGTTCCTGTCGAAAGAGACCGGTGAGGTGATAGGGGGAATCCTAGGGGCCGAAGCGGTGTGTCATCGAGCGGATGCGTGTTTGAACTGGAGAATGACACCCCTTTTGAGTGGCTAACCGCCAGATGGCTTGCCAAGAACTCGGGCAAAGAGCCCACAACATACCGGAACGCTCCCGGGCCGCTAGCCTTCTGACGACTTGCCACCCGATCGGGGAGCGCCGATCGTCGCGCCCGCCCTGATCCCTGAGTCCTTGCCGGACGACGGGGCCTCGAAGGACTCCAACGCCTCCAGGACGTCCTGGACACGGGAGATCTCCGCATTGATGTCCTCGCGACGGCGCACCAGGACCTCAAGTTCGCGCCTGCCCTCCTCGACCGTGCGCCGGGCCTCGCGGATCGCCTCGGCCTTCAGCGCCTCGGCCTCCCTGACGAGGGTGGCCTTCTTCTGCTCGGCCTCCTTGAGCAGCCCCTCGGCCTTCTTCACGGCGGCGATACGGACCTTACCCGCCTCGGAGTTGGCGTCCGAGACGATCTCCTTGGCCTTCGCCTGCGCCTTGACGAGCTGCTCCTCCGAAGCCTTGATGAGCGCGTCACAGCGGTCGCCGGTCGACTTCATCGTCTCGGCGGCCTCGCGGCGGGCCCGTTCGTGCAGCTCCTCGATCTCGTTGGTCAGGCGCTCGCGCAGCTCCTCGGCGCGCTCCCGGACCGCGGTGGCGTCCCGGCGGGCGCCGATCAGCAGCTCGTCCGCGTCCGTACGGGCCTTCTCCACCAGCGAGTTGCCCTCGACCGTCGCCTCCGACAGCAGCCGATCGGCCTCCTGGCGGGCCGCGCCCACCATCGTGTCGGCCTGCCCCTCGGCCTCCGCGGTGGTCTTGTGGGCCTGCTGCTGCGCCTCCGTGAGCAGCTTGTCGGCCTCCGCCGTGGTCTCCATGATGAGGGTGTCGACCTGCTCGGCCGCCTCGGACCGCCGCTTGTTGGCGTCACTGCGGGCCCCGTCCAGCGTCCGGTCGGCCTCCTCGCGCGCGGTGGACACCCGCCGCTCGGCCTCCGCCTCCGCCTCGGCCCTGACCCGCTCGGCCTCGCTGCGGATCCGCTCGGCGTGCCGCTGCGCGGAGTTGACGGTCTCGGCGGCCTCGGCGCGCAGCCGTTCCGCTTCCCCGCTCGCGTCCGCGATCAGCTTCTCCGCCTTGGCGACGGACTCGGCCCGCACCCGCTCGGCCTCCGCGGCCGTCTCGGCGCGCAGCCGGTCGGCCTCGGCGACGGTCTCCGCCTGGAGCCGCTCGGCCTCGTTGCGCGCCTCGGTGATCAGCGTGTCCGCCTGCGTCGCGGCGTCGGACCGGATGCGGTTGGCGTCCTCGCGGGCCTCCGCACGCGTACGCGTGGCGGCCTGGTCGGCCTCGGCGAGGGTGTCCGAGGCATCGGTGCGCAGCCGCTGGGCGTGCGCCGACGCCTCCGTACGCAGCCGCTCCGCCTCGGCGATCGCCTCCGTCGTCGTCCGCTCGGCGAGCGTCCGGGCCGCCTCCGACTCCTCCTGGGCCTCGCGCCGCAGCCGGCTCGCGTCCTCGCCGGCCCGCTCCCGCTCGGCGTAGGCGTCGGCGCGCACCCGGTCCGCCTGCTCCTCGGCCTCCCGCCGGGTCCGCTCCGCCGCATGCTCGGCCGCCGAGCGCAGGCCGACGATCTCCTCCTGCGCCTGCTCGTGCAGCCCGGCCACGGAGTCCCGGACCTGCTGGGCGTGCTGCTCGGCCGCGGACACCATCTCGGTGGCGCGCCGGTCGGCCTCCTCGACCAGCCGGATCGCCTCGGCCTGCGCGTCCTCGACCCGCTTGCGGGCCGACGCCAGCAGCTCCTCGCTCTGCTCGCGGGCCCGCTCCCGCTCCTGGTCGGCCTCCTGGCGGGCGGCGCCGAGGAGTTCCTCGGCCTCGCGGCGGCGCCGGGCGGCCTCCTCCTGGGCGGCGGCCAGCGTCTCGGACGCCTCCGTGCCCAGCCGCTCGGCGGCGGCCTGTGCCTCGGCCCGGACCCGGTCGGCGGTGTCCTGCGCCTCCGTCCTGAGCCGCTCGGCCTCGGCCGCCGCCTCCGAACGCAGGCGCACGGCGACGGTCTCGCCCTCCGCGCGGGACGCGGAGGCGTCGGCGGCGGCCTCGGTGCGCAGCCGCTCCGTCTCCTCGGCGGCCTCGCGACGGATGCGGGCCGCCTCCTCGCGGGCGTCGTCCAGCGCCAGCTCGGCGGCGGCGAGCCGTTCCTCGGCCTCGGTGTGCCGCCGGGTCAGCTCCCGGGCCGCCTCCTCGCGCCGCGCCTCGACGGACCGCTCGGTCTCCGCGCGCAGCTCACGCGCAGCCTGCTCGGCGTTGGCCGTGACCGCCTCGGCACGCTCGGCGGCCTCCGCGCGGTGCCGCTCGGCCTCCTTGCGGGTCCGCTCCAGGGTCTCCTCGGCCTGGCGGCGCAGGGTCGTCGCCCGCTCGATGGCCTCCGTACGGACCTTCTCGCTGTCCGTCGTGGCCGTCTGGCGCAGCTCGTCCGCGTCCGCCTTGGCCTTGGCCAGCAGCTCCTCGGCGGACCTGGCCGCCTCCTCGATCTGCTGGACCGCCTCGCGCCGGGCCTCGGCGCGGATGCCCTCGCCCTCGGCGACCGCGTCGGACCGCAGCTGCTCAGCCTCGCCGCGCAGTCGGCGCGCCTCCTCCTGCAGCTCGACCGTCTTGGCCCGGTACTCCTTGGTGTCGTCCTTCGCCGCGCCCTTGAGCTGCTCGGCGATGTCATGCGCCTCGGCGCGCAGCCGGTCCGCCTCGGTCTCCGCCTCGGTGCGGATCCGCTCGGCCTCCTCGGCCGCCGCCTTGGTGGTGTGCTTGGCCTCCTCGGCCGCCTTGTCGAGGACGTCCTCGGCGGTCTTCGCCGCCTTCGACAGCTGGGAGGCCGCCTCCTCGGCGGTGACGGTGCGGGCCTTCTCGCCGGCCTCGGCGACGATCTTCTCGGCCTCCGCGCGGGCGTCCGCGACGATCTGCTCGGCCTCGGACCGGGTGCTCTCGGCGTTCTTCGTGGCCTCGCTGACCAGCCGCGCGACCTGCTCCTTGGCGGTGCGCGTGCGCTGCTCGTTGGTGGCCTCCGCGCCGGCCAGGGCCTTGCCTGCGGCCTCCTTCGCCTCGGCGACCAGTTTCTCCGCCTCGCCGCGCGCCTCGCGCAGCGCCGTCTCGGCGTCCGCCATGCGCTGCTCGGCGGCCCGGCTCAGCTCGCCGGCCTGCCGGCGCGCGGCGTCCGACTCCGAGGCGGTGGAGGAGCGCAGCTGCTCGGCGTGGTCGGTGGCCTCCTGGGCCTGCGTGGACGCGGCGTTCAGCAGCCGCTCGGCATCGGAGCGGGCCCGCCGCAGCAGCTGTTCCGCCTCCGCGCGGCCGGCCTCGGCCTCGGCCCGCAGCCGCTGCCGGGCCTCGGCGGTCAGCCGCTCGGCCTCGGCACGGGCGGCGGCCATGGCCTGCTCGGCCTCGCTGCGGGAGTCGTCGAGCAGCCGACGGGCCTGCGACTCGGAACGGGCGCGCAGCTGCTCCGCCCACGCCACGTTCTCATTGACGTGCGATTCGACGGTCTGCCGGCGCTCGGCCAGCTCCTGGTCCAGCTGCTGGCGGCGGGTGACCGCCTCCTGGTGCAGCTCCGCCTGGAGCCGGGCGGCCTGCTCGGCGTGCTCCTGGAGGATGCGCTGGGTCTGGGCGCGGGCCTGGCTCAGCTCCCGCTCGGCGTCCTGGCGCAGCTGGTCGGCCTGCAGCTGGGCGTTGCGCAGCAGCTGATCGGCCTGATACCCGAGGTCACCGCCGTCGTACGCCGGGCGGGACATGATGGTGCGCCGCGCCTCGTGCAGCTTGGCGCGCAGCACCTCGACCTGGTAGCCGAGGTCCTCGGCGTGCTGGATCGCCTTTTCCCGCTCGGTCTTCAGCCGCTTCATCTCGGCCTCGAACCGAGAGAGGTGGTCGACGTCAGCCGCCGGCTCTCGCTCCTGGCTCTCGTAGCCCCGCACTGCGCGGTCCCATCCGTCCCCTGGTCGCAAGTTTCTCCGAACGAGCACCGTCCGTCCGCCGAACGGGGCCCCCGGGGAATGGTGTCAGATCAACGGCGGAGCACGGGCTGCTGCCCCGATGCTCGTCCCCCGAAACACGGACCCCGGCATGCGGCCGCCGCCCGGCCTTCGGGGGCGACCGCCCCCAACCCTACCGGCCCTTATGTACGGCGGTCAGTGCTCAGGTGACTCAACAGGCGCCGAAGTGACCAGTTCTGTGAGAACGCCATGGCAGTCCTTCGGATGCAGGAAGGTGATCCGGGACCCCATGGAGCCCCGCCGGGGCTCGTCGTACAGCACGCGTACGCCCTTGTCGCGGATGTCGGCGGCGTCCCCGTCCACGTCCGCCGTACCGAAGGCGATGTGGTGGACGCCCTCGCCGTTCCGCGCCAGCCACTTCGCGACCGTGGAGTCCTCCCGGACCGGTTCCAGGAGCTGGAGGTACGAAGCGCCGCCGTCGGACGTATCGTTGATCTTGAGCATGGCCTCGCGTACGCCCTGCTCCTCGTTGATCTCGGTATGGAAGACCTCGAAGCCGTAGGTCGCCCGGTAGAACTCGACGGTCGCGTCGAGGTCGTGGCAGGCGATCCCGATGTGGTCGATTCGCGTCAGCATGGGTTCAGTGCAGCGCTCCGGAGGTGATGACGCAACGTGCGCGCGATCACACCGAAAGGCCGATGACGGTCCCGACAACCCCTCAGTACATTCGAAACATTCGAAGTTAACCCTCGTTCATTCCTCAGCTTCTGTGCAGCTGGAAGGGGATCGCACCTCATGTCAGCAACGAACAGCACGACCTCCGTGATCGTCGCGGGTGCCCGTACTCCGATGGGACGGCTGCTCGGCTCGCTCAAGTCGTTCTCGGGCGCCGACCTCGGAGGCTTCGCGATCAAGGCCGCCCTGGACCGCGCGGGGATCGGCGGCGACCAGGTGCAGTACGTGATCATGGGCCAGGTGCTCCAGGCCGGGACGGGGCAGATCCCGGCCCGGCAGGCCGCGGTCAAGGCCGGCATCCCGATGAGCGTGCCGGCGCTCACCGTCAACAAGGTGTGTCTGTCCGGGCTCGATGCGATCGCCCTCGCCGACCAGCTGATCCGCGCGGGTGAGTTCGACATCGTGGTGGCGGGCGGCCAGGAGTCCATGACCAACGCCCCCCACCTGCTCCCGAAGTCCCGCGAGGGCTACAAGTACGGCGCGGTCGAACTGCTCGACGCGATGGCGTACGACGGCCTGACCGACCCGTGGGAGAACGTCCCCATGGGCGAGTCCACCGAGCGGCACAACACACGCCTGGGCATCGGCCGGCCGGAGCAGGACGAGATCGCCGCCCTGTCCCACCAGCGCGCCGCCGCCGCCCGGAAGAACGGCGTCTTCGAGGCCGAGATCACCCCCGTGGAGATCCCGCAGCGCAAGGGTGACCCGGTCCTGTTCAGCCAGGACGAGGGCATCCGCGGCGACACCACCGTGGAGTCGCTGGCCCGGCTGCGCCCGGCGTTCACCAAGGACGGCACCATCACCGCCGGTACCGCCTCGCAGATCTCCGACGGCGCCGCGGCCGTCGTCGTGATGAGCAAGGCCAAGGCGCAGGAGCTGGGCCTGGAGTGGATCGCGGAGATCGGCGCGCACGGGAACGTCGCGGGTCCGGACAACAGCCTCCAGTCGCAGCCGTCGAACGCGATCCTGCACGCCCTGAAGAAGGAGGGCCTGGAGGTCGCCGACCTCGATCTGATCGAGATCAACGAGGCATTCGCCGCCGTCGCGGTCCAGTCAATGAAGGACCTGGGCGTATCCACCGAAAAGGTGAACGTCAACGGGGGCGCCATTGCCCTGGGCCACCCGATCGGCATGTCCGGTGCCCGGCTCGTCCTGCATCTGGCGCTGGAGCTGAAGCGGCGCGGCGGCGGGGTCGGCGCGGCCGCCCTGTGCGGGGGCGGCGGCCAGGGTGACGCGCTGATCGTGCGGGTACCGAAGGTGTGAGCCGCCCCGTACGCCGGATGGCCGCGGGTACGTCGAGCGACGAACGGAGCAGTGATGCAGGACGTCTCCTCTCTGGTGGCCGAGGCCAGGGACGGCCGGCCGCGGGCGGTGGCCCGGCTGATCTCCCTGGTGGAGGGGGCGTCCCCGCAGCTGAGGGAGGTGATGGCGGCGCTCGCGCCGCTGACCGGCGGAGCGTACGTCGTCGGCCTCACCGGTTCCCCGGGCGTCGGCAAGTCGACGTCGACCTCGGCGCTGGTGACGGCGTACCGCAAGCAGGGCCGACGGGTCGGCGTCCTGGCCGTCGACCCCTCCTCGCCTTTCTCCGGCGGGGCGCTGCTCGGCGATCGGGTGCGGATGTCTGAACACGCCTCCGATCCCGGCGTCTACATCCGCTCCATGGCCACCCGCGGGCACCTGGGCGGACTCGCCTGGGCCGCCCCGCAGGCGATCCGGGTGCTGGACGCGGCGGGCTGCGACGTGGTCCTCGTGGAGACCGTCGGCGTCGGCCAGTCGGAGGTGGAGATCGCCTCCCAGGCCGACACGTCCGTCGTCCTGCTGGCCCCGGGGATGGGCGACGGCATCCAGGCGGCCAAGGCGGGCATCCTGGAGATCGGCGACGTGTACGTCGTCAACAAGGCCGACCGTGACGGCGCGGACGCCACGGCCCGCGAACTGAACCACATGCTCGGCCTGGGCGAGGCGCGCGGCCCCGGCGACTGGCGCCCGCCCATCGTGAAGACGGTCGCCTCCCGCGCGGAGGGCGTCGAGGAGGTCGTGGAGGCGCTGGAGAAGCACCGCGCGTGGATGGAGGAGCGAGGGGTGCTGGCGGAGCGCCGACTGGCCCGCGCCGCCCACGAGGTGGAGACGATCGCCGTCACGGCCCTGCGTGAACGCATCGGCGACCTGCACGGCGACCGCCACCTGAGCGCCCTCGCGGAACGGATCGTCGCCGGCGAGCTGGACCCCTACCGCGCCGCGGACGAACTGGTGGCGGGCCTCACCCAGAGCTGACCCTCCACCGCCCCGCAACGGCGGGTCCCGAGCGCCGCCGGGGCCACGCGCTGCGCGCCCCTGCGCGGGGTCGTGCGTCTCGCCTCGCGCCGAGGCGTCCCGCCCCGTGTCCGGCGGCCGGCGCCCTTCGCGGTGTCCTGCGTCCCGCGTTCTGCGTCCCGCGCCGCAACGGCCAGCCTTGAGCGTGGCCGGGGCCACGCGCTGCGCGGCCCTGCGCGGGGTCGTGCGTCCCGCCCCGCGTCCCGCGGCCCCGCCCCGCGCCCCGCCCCTGCCGTCCGGCGCCCGGGCGACGGGGGTGCGTGTCGTCACCGGCGGCTGTGCGGCGCCGGGCGTGGTGGTCAGGGGCGGGGGGCTTGCGCTGGGCGCCGTGGGGGTGCTCCTGGTGGCACTGGTGACGGACCGTTCGTACGGCGTGGCCCCGGCGCCCCGGATGCCGGCCGCGCGCTCGGCGGACAGCGCGCTCGGTGTGCTGCCGAACCGCGGGGCGGGGCCCCGGGCGAACACCGCCGTGAATCACGGGAGTTCGAGCGGCGCTGCGTGCGCCGGGCTGCTTGTCGGCTACCGGCCGGCCCGGCGGTTCGTTGTCGCTCGGCTTGTGGCTCCTGTCGCTGCCGCAACCCATCGCCCACCGACCGGTGGCCGGGGGTTGATCAGAGGCGGCCGCGCTGGCCCCGCAGATGTTCGGCGATCGGCTTCAGGCCCTTCTCCAGCTCCACCAGGGCCCCCGGCGCGAGCAGATCGATGAAGTGCCTGCGCACGGACGCCACATGATGCGGCGCGACCTTCTGCACCGTCTCCAGGCCGTGCTCGGTCAGCACCGCGTACAGCCCCCGGCGGTCGGACTCGCAGTTCTCGCGCCGCACCAGATCGGCGTTCTCCATGCGCGTGATCTGGTGCGAGAGGCGGCTCTTGGACTGGAGGGTGGCGGACGCGAGGTCGCTCATCCGCATTCGTACGTCCTCGGACTCGGACAGATTCACCAGGATCTCGTAATCGTTCATCGTCAGGCCGAACGGCTGCAGATCCTTTTCCAGCTGATACGTCAACAGCCTGTTGACCTCCAAGTGGGTGCGCCAGGCGCACTGCTCCGCATCGGTCAGCCAGGGTGTGGCCGTCTCGGTCTCCATGAATGAAGTCTACCTAATAAGTTGAAAGGTGAACTAATGAGGGGGTTGTGACCGTGTGCACGCGTTCGACGTCACACTCCGCAGACTACCGCTCACAGCCCGAAGCGACGTTGGAGGTCTCCCAGCTGTCCGGGAAGACGCGGTCCGTCCTGGCCGGGTCCCTGGCGGCCGGACACCCCGCCGCCGGGCACACCGGGCTCGTGCGGAACGGCCCCCGTGTCCTGCTCCGCCATCAGCTTCTCGGTCGACTGGAGCAGCACCGTACCGGCCCCCACGAACTCGAACTGATGCTCCTCCCCGGAGGCCCCGCCGAGCCCCGTCATCGCACGTAGACCGCCCAGGACGCCGGTCAGATACCCATGGTCGTAGTGATGGCACGGGGAGGGGCAGTCCGCCCACCCGACCAGCGCCTGCGGGTCCACCCGGATCGGCGGCTCCATGAATACCACCGGTCCGTTGGACGCGGCCACGAACTTTCCGGTTCCGATGAGCGTCAGAAAACCCGGCACGATGGACTGTTTGAGCGCAAGACTTGGCTGAAATGCGAGCAGGTTGCCCGAGCGAACGGTCAGATTGCCGTCGTCCAGGTCGTACGAGTTGACGTCGAAGGCCCGGTCGGCGAGGAGCATCTTGCCCGAGCCCTCCGCCACCACCCAGTCGCTCGCGTGCAGAGGCGAATGGAACGACGTGTGGATGAGCCGGTCCAGCCGGCCGTGCCCGATCCCGTTGAACTCGATCGCCCCGTAGTAGGCGATCATCTTCCCCTTCTGCAGGAACCACTGCCCGTTCATCAGCTCCACGCAGAAGGTGTAGCTGTTGACGTTGTCGTCGGCGGGCAGCGTCATCGGGTCGTACACCACGGGCCCGGAGCCCGCACCTGCGTACCTGCTCACAGCTTCTCCTCCGATGCCTGGACGTACACCGTGCCGCTCCCGCTCAGCTCCAGCTGGAACGCCTCGCCGGAACCGCGACCCACCATGTCGCGCCAGCCGAGCGCGGTGGACAGCTTGTTGCGGACGTCACCGTGGTGGGCGACATACGCCTGAGGGTCGACATGGACGGAACGCTGCGGTGTGATCGGCAGCTCGAACACCCCGCCGTGCGCCATCACGGCGACGGCCCCGTGGCCCTTGAGCGTGGTGGTGAACAGCCCCTGCCCGGTGACCTGTCCGCGCACCATCCCCATGATCCCGCCCTGCGAGCCCATGAACATCGTCCCCTGCTGGAGTGTGCCCTCGAAGGCGAGGAGCCGGTCCGCCTCCACGTAGAGGGTGTCGCCGGAGAGGTTGATCACCTGCACATGGTGGCCGCCGTGCCCGAAGAAGACGGTGCCGCTGCCCTCGACGGTCATCAGCGGGGTGGCCTCACCGGTGACCCGGCGGCCGAGCATCGACATCAGGCCACCCTGCCCGCCCTGGATGTTGGGGGTGAAGGAGACATCGCCCCGGTAGGCGAGCATGGCACCGCGCTGGCTGAACAGCCGCGCGCCGGGGACCACGGTGGCCTCCACCATTTTCGAATTGACCTCCCGCAGCCCCATCTCACACATCTCCCGCGATGGTGTTCCGCTCGCTCGGTTGCACGTACACCAGCCCGTCGCCCTCGAACCGGATCTGGAACGCCTCGCCCCCGCCCTCGCCGAGGAAGGTGCGGAAGGTCACACCCGCCTGGAAGGACTGGCGTACCTGGCCCTGGTGGGCGATGTAGGCGCCGGGGTCGACGGTCAGCGGGTACTGCGGGCTGACCCGCAGCACCACGGCCGGCCCGTCCGACATGATCGCGGCCTGCCCGCGGCCCTCGACGGTGGTCGTGAACAGCCCGTTGCCCTGAGAGGCGCCGCGCAGCCCGGTGAACGTCGTCCCGGTGCGCAGCCCGGCGTCGGTCGCGAGCAGATTGCTCGACTCCACGTACAGCTTGTCCCCCTGGAGATCGACGAGGTTGATTTCCGAGGCGCGGTCCGCGAACCAGCACGTGCCGTGCCCCTTCACCTCCATCACGGTCATCTGCTCACCGGTGAGCCGACGGGTCACCATGCCGCGCAGCCCCTCACCGCCACCGGTCAGCTTCTTGAAGCTCATCTGCCCGTCGTACGCGACCATCGAGCCGTTCTTCGCCTTCACGGCGTCCCCGGTCACGTCGACGGCGAGCACCCTGCTGCCTTGAAGTCGAAACATCGCCACCCCGAGACGGTAGCGGGCCCGCGGGAACGAGGGGAGGGGGTCCTCCCGTTCCCGCATGGGGCCTCCCCCCGTTCCCGCCCAGGGGTCCTCCCGTTCCTGTCGGGGGGTCCTCCCGGGCGGCCTTTTGCGGTTTGCCACAATGGGCGAAAGTTTGTGCTCGCGTTCACAAACCGGGGCCAGACGAATCGCCGACCCACTCCCACCGATCCCACCGAAGGTGACCCGTGGACATCAAGACCGCCACCGCCCTCCGCCGCCTGCGCCTGGTCTCCGCCCCGGAGGCCGTGTCCTTCCTCATCCTGCTCGTCTGCTCCGTACTGAAGCGGACCACGGACTTCAACGCGGTACCCGTGATGGGCGCGGTCCACGGTCTCCTGTTCATCCTGTACCTGATCTTCTGGGCCGATGCCTGGAACCGCGCCAAGTGGGGCCCGAAGACCGCGGCCCTCTACTTCGTCCTCTCGGTCCTGCCCACCGGCGGCTTCTTCGCCGAGCGCAAGCTGCGCCGGGAGGCCGAGGACGCGGTCATCGCCGCCCGTGCCCGCAAGGAAGGGGTCGTCAACGCATGATCGTCGCCTTCTCCGTGACGCCCCTGGGCGTCGGCGAGGACGTGGGGGAGTACGTCGCCGACGCCGTCCGTGTGGTGCGCGCGTCGGGACTGCCCCACCGCACCGACGCCATGTTCACCTCCGTCGAGGGGGAGTGGGACGAGGTCATGGCCGTCGTGAAGCGCGCCGTCGCCGCCGTGGAGGAGCGCGCCCCGCGCGTCTCCCTGGTGCTCAAGGCCGACATCCGGCCCGGTGTCACCGACGGCCTGACCTCCAAGGTCGAGACGGTCGAACGTCACCTGGCCGGGTAAACCCCCGGCGGACCGCCCACCGCGCGAAACCCCGGCCTCCTTCAGGGCCGGGGTTTTCCCATGTCCCGCCGTACGCCCGCCTGTTCGGGGTTTGAGCGATCGCTCAAACGGGTGTACGTTTCCTGCCGGGCTGTTGAGCGATCGCTCACACCGATGGCCGGCTTGGGGGTATGCACCGTGGGGCTGTACGTGGAGGCACGCGTGCGTGCCGATCTCGACGTGCTCTGGGAGCGGACGCAGGACCCCGCCCTGCGTCCGCGCTGGGACCTGCGGTTCACCGAGATCACCCGCCTCCCGGGCGCGGAGGGCGAGCCATGGCGATTCCGGTACGCCACCCGCGTGCTGCCCTTCCTCAGAGTCCGCGGCACCGGGATCTCGGCCGGTGAGAAGGAACGCCCCGACGGCACCCGCACCTCCGCCCTGCGCTTCGCGTGCCCGCACCCGCTCTCCCCGATCGCAGGGGGCGGCGGCTACATCCGCTACGTCCCCGACGGCGACGGCGTCCGCTTTCTCACCGGCTACGACTACCGCCCCCGCGGCGGCGCCCTCGGCGTGCTCGCCGACCGGCTGCTGCTGCGCCCGCTGCTGCGCTGGGCGACCGCATGGTCCGTCGACCGGCTGCGGCTGTGGCTGGAGCGCGGCATCACCCCGGAGCGTGCGCTGCTGAACTGGCTGGCCGAGCTGCTGGTCCGGGTCCTCGTGCTCACCGTCGGCTGCGTCGGCCTCGGCCTCGGCTCCGGCGTCCCGCTCTTCGGCTCGCTCGCCCCCGCCGCGGCGTACCTGTGCCCGCTGGTCCTCCTTGTCGCCATGGCCCTCGCGCTGTTCAAGGCGCCGCTGTCCGGCACCCCGGCCGCCCGGCGCTGCCGACGTACCGCACCCGCACGCGCGCGTGCCCCCCGCCTCCTGTGCTCCCTGGCGAACCCGTCATGACCACGGAGACGACGAAGACCAAGCTGCTTCAGGGCGCGCTGCGCACGCTCACCGAGCAGGGCATCGCAAGGACATCGGCCCGTACGGTCGCGGCGGCGGCCGGGGTCAACCAGGCGCTCGTCTTCTACCACTTCGGCTCGGTGGACGAACTCCTCGCCGCCGCCTGCCGCTACGGCGCCGAACAAGCGGTGTCCCGGTACCGGGCCCGCCTCGCCTCTGTCACCTCCCTCACCGAACTGCTGGCCGTCGGCCGCGAGATCCATGAACAGGAGCGGGCCGACGGGCAGGTCGCACTGCTCGGCCAGCTGCTGGCCGGCGCCCAGACCCACGCGTCCCTCGGCCCGGCCACGGCGGCCGGCCTGGACCTGTGGATCACCGAGATCGAGCGGGTCCTCACCCGGGTCCTCGCGGCCACCCCGTTCGCCGAGTTCACCGACCCGGCGGGGCTGGCCCGGGCGATCGCCGCCGCCTTCGTCGGAATCGAGCTGTACGAGGGCGTGGACGAGCGGGGCGCCCAGGCGGCCCTGGACGCCTTGGAACAGCTCGGCGCCCTGGTGGCCGCCCTGGACGAACTCGGCCCGGTCGCCCAGCACGCGGTCCGCCACCATCTGCGCCGCACGGGCCGTAGTTGACTCGGGCGTCGGGGCCTGTTCCGGTTCGTTGGACGGGGGTGCGGTGTCGAGGGGTGTGTTCGTAGGGCAGTTGGTGGCTGTCGTGGTGCGTGGTCAGGAGCTCGCTGTCGTGGAGCACGGTCAGGTGCGGGGGGACAGAGGCCGGTGCGGGCCTGTGACCGGGGGTCGGCCGGTGGTCCGGTGTCGTCTGCGCCGCGCGGGCCATCGCGGCCCGGGCGGCGGGGCTTATTCCGGTTCGCCGGACGTGAGGGCGATGCCGAGGGGTGTCCGTTCGTACTGGACCTCGTGGCCGTAGCGGCGCGTGGTCAGCAGTCCGGCGTCGCGCAGCACCGTCAGATGCGCGGACACCGAGGACGGTGCGAGCCCGAGGCGGCGGGCCAGCGCCGTCGTGGTCGCCGGCTCGTCGAGCGCGCCGAGCACGGCCGCGCGGCCCCGGCCCAGCAGCCGCGCCAACCGGTCCGGGGCGGGGCCGGTGGGCTCGGACCACAGGCCGCCGATGCCGCGGGCCGGGTAGACCACGGCGGGCTGCCAGGGCGGGTCGAACGAGCTGATCACGTCCGGCCAGACGAACACGCTCGGCATCAGCACCAGGCCCTGCCCGCCCAGCCGACGCTCGTACCGACCGGGCGACGCCACGGTCAGCGTGCCGCCCTGCCAACTGCACCGGTCGCTGATCTCCGGCAGCAGCCCGCCCAGACCGACCTGGGCGAACCGCCGGGAGTGGAAGGCGATGTCCGCCTCCAGCAGCGTGCGCAGCCGCGGCCAGTGCGGTGCGAGGAGCACCTGCCAGGCATCCTCCAGGAGGCCCGCCAGTTCGCGGACCATCCGCTCCGGGTCGGCCAGCCAGGCCCGGCCGTACGGCGACCGCAGCGCTCCCGGGGTCTCCGCGAGCGATCGGGCGGTGTCCTCGCGCGCCGCCGCCGGATCGGCCGCGCGTACGGCCGCGATCTCCTCCTCGAAGGTGGCCGCCGGGCCGATCGGGGGCGGGCCGAGCCAGTCGGGCGAGTGGCCGCGGCGCGGCATCAGCAGCCACAGCGGGGCCAGGTCGAGGCCCGCCGCGCCGGTGCGGATACGGCGCAGCCAGGGCGCGTGGTAGCCGTGCCGGTCCGCCAGCTTGAGCGTGCGCACCGCCTGGTGCGTCTCCCACAGCGGGGACACGGCGAAGCGGCAGCGCAGGAAGTCGATCTCCTCGAAGTGCAGCAGCGACGGCATGACGGTCCTCCCGGGCGCGACGGCGTGCGGCCGAGGGTGCCCCGACCGGATGCGGCGCAGCGGATCAGGCGCACCGATGAGGCGCACCGGATCAGATGCACCGATGAGGCGCAGCGGATCAGGCGCACCGGATTCGGCGCACACCGAATCTTTACGCCCACAGCACGCGCGCGTGCACGCTGCCGTGCGTGACATCAGAACAGCAGGTGCCGGCACCGCCGGCCACCGGGTACGCCCGGGTCTTCGCCGTGCCCGAGTTCCGGGCCGTCTTCGCCGCCCACACGCTGTCCATGCTCGGCGTGATCGTCAGCGAGATCGCGCTGTCCGTACTCGTCTACGACCTCACCGGCTCACCCCTGCTGAGCGCGCTGACGTTCGCGCTCGGCTTCCTGCCGTACGTGCTCGGCGGCACCCTGCTCGCCGGGGTCGCCGACCGCTTCCCGGCCCGCCGGGTGCTGGTGGTCTGCGACCTGGTGTGCGCCGGGTGCGTCGCGCTCATGGTGGTGCCCGGGACCGGCATCGGCGCTCTGCTCGCGCTGCGCTGCGGCGTCGCCGTCGTCGCGCCGGTGTTCTCCGGGACCCGCATGGCGACCCTCGCCGATGTCCTCGGCGGCGGCGAGCTGTTCGTACTCGGCCGCTCGCTGCTGCGGATCGTGGCGCAGAGCGCCCTGCTCGTCGGGTTCGGGCTCGGCGGACTGCTGCTCGCCGTGGTGTCGCCGCGGCACGCGCTGCTGATCACCGTGGCCACCTTTCTGGGCTCGGCCGCGCTGCTGCGTCTCGGTACCCGCAGACGGCCGGCCCGGGCCCGGGACACCGGCGCTCCGCTCGGTGACTCCCTCGGCGGCGCCCGGCGGCTCCTCGCCGACCGGCGGATACGCCTCCTGCTGCTCCTGTTCTGGGTGCCCGCGATGTTCTCAGTCACCCCGGAGGCGCTGGCCGCCCCGTACGCCGACGCGCTCGGCGTCGGATCCGCCGGACTCGGCCTGCTGATGTGCGCCCTGCCGGTCGGCACGGTCCTCGGCGAGCTGTACGCGGGCGCGCGGCTCGGCCCGGCCGCCCGGGAACGGATCGCGCTGCCGCTGGTCTGTCTCATGCCGCTGCCCTACCTCGGCTACGTCCTGCGCCCCGGGCTCGTGGTCTCGCTGCTGCTCCTGCTGGTCGCGGGCGCCGGATCCGGGTACACGCTCGGCCTCGACCAGCGGTTCGTCCGGGCGGTGCCCGATGAGCTGCGCGGGCTGGCCATGACCGTACTGAGCGCGGGGCTGATGACCGTCCAGGGCGTGGGCATGGCGCTGGCGGGCGTGGCGGCCGAGGCGTTCGGGGTGCGGGCGACCGTCGCGGGAGCCGGTGCGCTGGGGGCGGTGTGCTGCTGCGCGCTGGCCGCGGCGTACCGGGCGACCGAAAGCCGGGACGGGGCTGACCCGCATATGACCGGCCGGTAAGGTCAAGGTCGTGCCGAAGCCACTCAGCCTCCCCTTCGATCCCATCGCCCGCGCCGACGACCTGTGGAAGCAGCGGTGGGGGAATGTGCCGTCGATGTCCGCGATCACCTCGATCATGCGGGCGCACCAGATCCTGCTCGGCGAGGTCGACGCGGTGGTGAAGCCGTACGGGCTGACGTTCGCACGCTATGAGGCGCTGGTGCTGCTCACCTTCTCCAAGGCGGGCGAGCTGCCGATGTCGAAGATCGGTGAGCGGCTGATGGTGCATCCCACCTCGGTGACGAACACCGTCGACCGGCTGGTGCGGTCGGGCCTGGTGGACAAGCGGCCCAACCCGAACGACGGGCGCGGCACGCTCGCCGTGATCACCGACAAGGGCCGGGAGGTCGTCGAGGCCGCCACCCGGGACCTGATGGCCATGGACTTCGGGCTCGGGGTGTACGGCGCGCAGGAGTGCGCGGAGATCTTCGCGATGCTGCGGCCGCTACGGGTCGCCGCGCAGGATTTCGAGGAGTGACCCGGGACAAGGCCCCCCGGAACGGGTCGTTACGCTCGTCTCCATGAAACCTAGCGTGCTGACCCGCTACCGCGTCATGGCCTACGTCACCGGTGTGCTGCTGGTCCTGCTGTGCCTCGGCATGGTCGCGAAGTACCTCCTGAGCATCGACGGCGCCGCGGACTTCACCCGCGTTGTCGCCATCGCCCACGGTTGGCTCTACGTCGTCTACCTCGTCGTCGCCTTCGACCTGGGCTCCAAGGCGAAGTGGCCGGTCGGTCGACAGCTGTGGGTGCTGCTCGCAGGGACGATCCCGACGGCCGCCTTCTTCGTCGAACGGAAGATCAGCCACGAGCTGGAGGCCAAGGTCGCAGACCAGGCCCCCGCTGTCGCCAAGGCGTAGGCCACACCGCCGTGCGAGCGACGTGCGGCGGTGCGCCATCGACAAGTACTAGGACGTCCTAGTAAATTTGTGGGTATGGATGCTGACGCCATCGAGGAGGGCCGCAGCCGCTGGCAGGCCCGCTACGACGCCGCGCGCAAGCGCGACGCTGACTTCACCACACTCTCCGGCGATCCCGTGGAGCCGGTGTACGGGCCGCGACCCGGTGACACGTACGAGGGATTCGAGCGGATCGGCTGGCCGGGTGAGTACCCCTTCACTCGCGGTCTGTACCCGACCGGCTACCGGGGACGTACCTGGACGATCCGCCAGTTCGCCGGGTTCGGGAACGCCGAACAGACCAACGAGCGGTACCGGATGATCCTCGCCGCGGGCGGCGGCGGGCTCTCGGTCGCCTTCGACATGCCCACGCTGATGGGGCGCGACTCCGACGACCCGCGCTCGCTGGGCGAGGTCGGCCACTGCGGGGTGGCCATCGATTCGGCGGCGGACATGGAGGTCCTGTTCAAGGACATCCCACTGGGCGACGTCACGACGTCGATGACGATCAGCGGCCCCGCCGTCCCCGTCTTCTGCATGTACCTGGTCGCGGCCGAACGGCAGGGGGTCGACCCGGGCGTGCTCAACGGCACGCTCCAGACCGACATCTTCAAGGAGTACATCGCCCAGAAGGAGTGGCTCTTCCAGCCGGAACCCCATCTGCGGCTGATCGGCGACCTGATGGAGTACTGCGCGGGCGACATCCCCGCCTACAAGCCGCTGTCCGTCTCCGGTTACCACATCCGCGAGGCCGGGGCGACGGCCGCCCAGGAACTGGCGTACACGCTGGCCGACGGGTTCGGGTACGTGGAGCTGGGGCTGTCGCGCGGGCTCGACGTGGATGTGTTCGCGCCCGGCCTGTCCTTCTTCTTCGACGCGCACGTCGACTTCTTCGAGGAGATCGCCAAGTTCCGCGCGGCGCGCCGGATCTGGGCCAGGTGGCTGCGCGATGTGTACGGGGCGAAGAGCGAGAAGGCCCAGTGGCTGCGGTTCCACACCCAGACTGCCGGGGTGTCGCTGACCGCCCAGCAGCCGTACAACAACGTGGTGCGCACGGCCGTGGAGGCGCTGGCCGCCGTGCTCGGCGGGACCAACTCGCTGCACACCAACGCGCTGGACGAGACGCTCGCGCTGCCGAGCGAGCAGGCCGCCGAGATCGCGCTGCGCACCCAGCAGGTGCTCATGGAGGAGACCGGCGTCGCCAACGTGGCCGACCCGCTGGGCGGTTCGTGGTACGTGGAGCAGCTGACGGACCGGATCGAGGCGGACGCGGAGAAGATCTTCGACCGGATCAAGGAGCGGGGGCGCAGGGCGCACCCCGACGGGCGCCATCCGATCGGTCCGGTCACCTCCGGGATCCTGCGCGGGATCGAGGACGGCTGGTTCACCGGGGAGATCGCGGAGTCCGCGTTCCGCTACCAGCAGTCCCTGGAGAAGGGCGACAAGAACGTCGTGGGCGTCAATGTCCACACCGGCTCGGTGACCGGGGACCTGGAGATCCTGCGGGTCGGCCACGAGGTGGAGCGGGAACAGGTCCGGGTGCTCGGCGCCCGCAGGGCCGCGCGGGACGAGGGGGCGGTGCGCTCCGCGCTGGACGCGATGATCGGCGCCGCGCGGTCCGGGGCCACCATGATCGAGCCGATGCTGGACGCGGTGCGCGCGGAGGCGACCCTCGGCGAGATCTGCGGCGTACTGCGCGACGAGTGGGGGGTGTACACGGAACCGGCCGGGTTCTGATCCTGCTGAAGCGCTTCCCGCTGGAGCACTCCCTGCTGGAGTACCTGGAGTGCTGGAGTACCTGGAGCGTTAGGCGGGACGCGGGGGTGCCTCGGTCGTCGGCAGGCCGTGCAGCAGGACGTGGGTGAAGCCGCGTACCCAGTCGGGGTCGGCGGGTTCCGCGCTCACCAGGGTGCGGTGGACCACCGCACCCGCGACCACGTCGAAGATCAGGTCGACCGTGCGGGCCGCCGCCGCGGGATCCGTCTCCGAAGGCAGCTCGCCGCGTCCCTGCGCCAGCGTCCGGCCCTGGCGCACCAGGCGCTTCTGCCGGTCGACGATCGACCCGCGGATGCGCTCGCGCAGCGCCTCGTCCCGGGTGGACTCCGCGACCACCGCCATCAGGCCGCTGCGCGCCTCGGGGCGGGCCAGGATCGCCGCGAACTGGAGGACCACGCCCTCGATGTCGGCGGCGAGGCTGCCGCGGTCGGGCAGTTCCAGTTCGTCGAAGAGTTCGGCCACCGCGTCCACGACGAGTTCGTTCTTGCCCGCCCAGCGGCGGTAGAGCGTCGTCTTCGCGACCCCGGCCCGCGTCGCCACGTCCGACAACGTCAGCTTCGACCAGCCCAGCTCGACCAGCGCCTGCCGGGTCGCGGCCAGGATCGCGGTGTCCGCGGCGGCACTGCGCGGGCGGCCCGAGCGGGGGGCGGGGGTGTGGCTCTGCATCCCCCGACCCTAACCGCCGGATTCCGTGCGGCCGTGAGGGAGATCACCGGGATGCGGTGTCGCCGGGACCCCGGTTGGTATTACGCTACGAGGCGTAGCGAAAGCCTGCGCGGGGCTGTGCGCGGGCAGTGGCGTACGCGAGGTCGGGCCAGGTGCGCGGGGCAAGGTTCCGGTGCACTTTCACCTCGCTTTTCACTCAGGCGCGGGAACGGGGGAGGATAGACGCATGCAGCCACGGAACATGTCCATGAGCGGCGTCGTCGACCTCGCCGCGGTGAAGGCGGCCCAGGAGGCCAAGGCCAAGGCGGAACAGGCGCGCGCCGAAGCCGCCCGGCAGGGCGGAACGGGGGCCGTCGCCCCTGCCGATCTCGTCATCGACGTCGATGAGGCGGGCTTCGAACGCGAAGTCCTGCAACGCTCCGCCGAGGTACCGGTCGTCATCGACTTCTGGGCCGAGTGGTGTCAGCCCTGCAAACAGTTGAGCCCGGTCCTGGAGCGGCTGGCCGTCGAGTACAACGGGCGCTTCCTGCTCGCCAAGATCGATGTCGACGCGAACCAGATGCTGATGCAGCAGTTCGGGGTCCAGGGGATCCCGGCCGTCTTCGCCGTCGTCGCGGGGCAGGCACTGCCCCTCTTCCAGGGGGCCGCCGGGGAGCAGCAGATCCGGCAGACCCTCGACCAGTTGGTCCAGGTCGCCGAGGAGCGCTTCGGGTTGACCGGTCTGACCGTCGACCAGGACGCCGAACCGGCCGGGGCCGTGGCGGCCCAGGCCCCGGCGCCGGCCGGCCCGCACGACGCGCTACTGGAGGCCGCCGTGCAGGCGCTGGACGCGGGCGACCTGGGCGGGGCGATCCGCGCCTACCAGAACGTGCTGAGCGACGACCCGGGCAACATCGAGGCCAAACTCGGCCTCGCCCAGGCCGAGTTGCTCCAGCGGGTGCAGGACGCCGACCCGCAGCAGGTGCGCAAGGAGGCCGCCGAGAAGCCGGGTGACGCAGGGGCGCAGATCGCCGCGGCCGACCTGGATCTGGTCGGCGGGCATGTCGAGGACGCCTTCGGGCGGCTCATCGAGACCGTACGGCGCACGGCGGGTGACGACCGGGATGCCGTACGGCGCCGACTGCTGGAACTGTTCGAGGTGGTCGGGGCCGATGACCCACGGGTCGTCGGGGCGCGCAGGGCGCTGGCCCGGGCGCTGTTCTGAGCGGAACCCCGAGCGGGGTGAGGGCCCCGTTCTGACCTGTTGCTAAACGCACGGGCATGTGATGCCCGGGTGAAAGATTTGCCGATGTGACGCCAGGGCGGCCGCACTTTACCAAATCTTGGTAATCGCGGCCGCTGTTACTTGCAGTAAATCAAGGCCGTTGGTCTGTCGGGTTGCGCCCGGGGATCAACGGTTTTGTTCTGCCCAGTGATGCCACCGAGCGTCGCGCTTCGAGACCGCTGGGTCGTGCTTCGGTTATCCGCCCGTTACTAGCCAGTAACGAACCCCCTTGTGCGGGCGCCGAGAATGCACCACGATCGGCGACGCTCGGTCCATTCCTGTGCCCCGACAGCCAATCGGGTGCGCGGGACCATCTGGATCCCCACCGAGCAGAGCCGGCGGCAGTGGGGCCGGCTCTCGGACAGGGGGGTCTTCGCCAGACCGGCGAAGCCTGTCCGGCAAGGTCGTGCGTGATGCGTGTCAGGCGCGACCAGTGGTTGTCGCTCGGGGGCGATCGCCGGTGAGGTCGGGCGCGGTTCGTGTCCCCGAGCGCGGGCGTTCCTTCCCGAGGGCGTAGCACTTCTCCCATCCCTGCCCTGCCGAGCCTTTGACTGGGGCGCGTCCGGGCCAGGTGATGTACGTCCGAGAAGGAGGAAATATGGAGTCCCAGGTGCGTGGCGGGACCAGATGGAAGCGGTTCGCTGTGGTCATGGTGCCCAGCGTCGCCGCCACGGCTTGTATAGCTGTCGCCCTTGCGCAGGGCGCTCTCGCCGCGTCGTTCAGCGTCTCCGGCCAGTCGTTCAAGGTGACGGCCGACAAACTCGTGGGCACCGGGTTCACGCAGTACGGGGCCATCGACGAGGGCTACACGCTCGACGGCAAGAAGGCGGTTCACCCCGTCGCCGTCTCGGCGTTCAGCAAAGCGAAGATCACGAACCTGTGCCAGTCCGTGGTCACCCCGGGCATCCCGGTGTTCGGTTCGGTCAGCCTGATCCTGCGGGCGGGCGGCGGCGACAAGCCCGTCAGGGCCGACAACATCTACATCGACGTAGAAAAACTCGAAGGCGATGCGACGTTCAAGAACATCGACATCGGCGTGGCCGCCCAGGACGCCCACAAGGGTCCGGGAATCCAGCCGGGCGACAGGACGAACCCCTTCGGGTTCTCCCAGCAGTCGGACGTCGCCACGCTGACCGGCGTGAAGCAGACGGCGTGGGCGACCACCGCCGGGACCTTCAAACTCAGCGGCCTGAAAATGTCGCTGTCGACGGATGCCGAGGAGTGCTACTAAGCACTCGATGACGGGCGGGGGAGCCGAGGGGCGACCCCGCCCGTCCCCCTTCCGGCCGCGCTTTCACGCGCGGCACACATCTCCACCACAGCAATGCCGCACCAGGGAGCTGTTTTCCATGAGCGCCGAGACTCCTGCCGTACCGGGTCAGTTCACTCGCCGGAGGTTGCAGTTCCGCGCCTGGCGGGGTAACCGTCCGTTCTGGGCCGGCCTGTTCGTCCTGCTCGCCGGCTTTCCGATCATGTACTTCCCGTACGCGCATCTCCAGCTCGGCCATCTGACGATCGCGATGGCCACCACTGCGGGAGCCGGGTCCCTGATCATCGGTGTGCTGCTCGTCGTCCTCGGCATCAGCCTCTGGTTCCAGCAGCACGTGCGGACCTTTGCGGGAGTCGCCGCGATCCTGCTGGCGCTGGTGTCCATCCCCGTGTCCAACTTCGGCGGCTTCGTCATCGGCTTCCTGCTCGCGCTGGTCGGCGGGGCGATGGCCGTGGCGTGGGCGCCCGGGGTGCCGTCGGCGCCGCAGCCGGTGCCGTCCGGCGGCACGGGCGAGGGGTACTCCCCCGAGGCCGCGCCCGGCGGTGCGACGGGCCCGGGGCACGAGTCGAACGACCTGTCAGGAACGAGCCCCGGCAACGGGGCGAACGGGAGGCAAAGTGCCGGCTGACGAGGTGACCCATGGGACTCGTGTGGACACGTCCCGTGCGAGAACCGGGCCGCGCCATGCGGCACCCAAGAAGCCGCTGTTCACCAGGTTCCAGATGCCGGCGGGCAAGGCGATAGCCTCCGTGGCGATGCCGACGGCGGTCCTCATGGGCATGGGGTTCACGTCCACGCTCGCCCTCGCCGACAACAACAACGACACACCGCCGCCGTCGAAGAGCCTGACGGCCGACGAGTACAAGGACTGTGTCGCGGCCCTGGACGGCTCGAAGGACGCCTCGGCCTCGCCGTCGCCCTCCGGTTCGCCGAGCGCGAGCGAGTCCGCGGACCCGCCGTCGCCGACCTCGCCGTCACCGACCCCGTCGACTACGGCCGACGCCGCCGACGGCGCCAAGGACGCGTCGGGCAGGACCTCTTCGCCGGATTCAGGTTCCGGCGACAAGGCCGCGTCCGGCCCGTCCGCGTCCACGCCCGCTTCCTCGGCGAGCGGTTCGGACACCTCGGGCTCCGGTGGTACGACCGCCACGCCCAGCCCGTCGGCGTCCACCGGCGGGAACCTGCTCGACACCATCGGCGACGCGATCACCGGCATCATCACCGGCGGCGCGGGCTTCGGCTCCTCTGCGGGCGCGAGCCCCACGCCGTCCGCGTCCGCGTCGACGCCCGCGGCGGACTCCGGGGCCGCGAAGGACCCGGGCGCCGGCACTGGTACCGGCGCCGCCGACACCGTCAAGGACACGGCCGACCAGGTCAAAAAGACGGTGGAGGACACCGTCGAGGACCCCACCGGCGCGGCGTCCGAGGCGGCCGGGGACACCACCGACGCCGTGCCGACACCGACCGGTTCGGTCACCTCCTCGCCCAGCCCGTCGGCGAGCGCCTCCACCTCCGCCCCTGCCTCCGTCTCCCCCTCCCCCTCCGCCGACGACTGCCCGGTCGCCACCGACGACATGAGCGGCGTCGACAACAAGGTGCCGGTGGCGGACGACCCCTGGTACCTGGGCGCCAGCTCGCTGCTGCTGAAGAACGCCGACTACCAGGGCGTGGTCGAGGTGAAGTGCGCCAACGGGACCACCAAGAAGGTGCTGAAGTACGTCATCTCCGGCGGCACCGACATCGGTGACCTGCACCAGACCGTCAAGGACAAGCAGATCGGCAAGACCTACCACGTGCAGGCGGCGGCCGGCTCGACGTCCACGATCCGCGACGGCGACACGGTGATGTACACGGAGAGCATCTCCGGGAACCTCTTCGGTCTGATCCCGGTGACGTTCAGCCCGGACAGCCCGCCGCCGCTGAACATCCCGCTGATCTACTTCACTCATGTGAAGGTGACCCAGGCCGCCCAGTTCGGCGGCACCCTGCACATACCCGGCATGCACCAGTACACAACCGACTGACCGCCCCCACAAGCCCGTTCGGGAGCCGCGCACAGAGCTGTGGCCCGGTCCTCCGCCCAGGCGGAGCCGGGCACAGTGCCCACGCGTGTCCAGCCGACCAGGCCGGACTGGGCCGAGTGAGCGGTGGCAGGGAGAGGATCAGCGATGTCAGAGTTCGTCCGCGAAGGACGGCTGTTCAGAGTCGTAGAGTTCGATCCTTCCCACCGGCAGCTGTTCCTGACCAGTGAGCCGCTTGCGGTCGACCGGACCACGTCGCAGGTCGAGGTCTACATCGGACACGTCCGGCTGATGTTCCTCAAGCCCATTTACCGTGAGGGTCTGCACATTCGCCGGGCCACCGCGGAGGAGTTCGGCTTGCTGAGAGAACGGCACGGACTCACGGCCGAAGACGCCGAGTACACCTGGATGCTGGAACCCAACGGTGACAGCTTCGTCATCGGCAGCAACCCCAGCTGGCGCGAGGCGGAGTACAAGCTGATGGCTGACAGGGAGGTGCTGTACGACACCTCCAAGCCCTGGCCGCCCGATTTTCCCGCAGAGTCGGGCACCGTCGGTTGACGGCGTGACGTACTGAGGGTGCCCCCCTGTCGCAGGGGGGCACCCTCGGCGCCGTATGGGGCCTTTGGCGGGGCGGTGGGCGGGCTTGCCGGGGGGTTAGTTCTTTTCGCCGCCGCCGAGGTGGTGGACGCGGACCATGTTGGTGGTGCCGGCTACCCCGGGGGGCGAGCCGGCCGTGATGATCACGGTGTCGCCCGTGTCGAAGCGGCCCAGCTTGGTGACCTCCTGGTCGACCAGGTCGACCATCTCGTCGGTGCTGTTCACGAACGGCACGACGTGCGACTCCACGCCCCAGCTGAGCGCCAGCTGGTTGCGGGTGGACTCGTCCGTGGTGAAGGCGATGATCGGCTGGGCGGCGCGGTAGCGGCACAGACGGCGGGCGGTGTCACCGGACTTGGTGAAGGCGATCAGGCCCTTGCCGCCGAGGAAGTCCGCGATCTCGCAGGCGGCCCGGGCGACCGAACCGCCCTGTGTGCGCGGCTTCTTGCCCGGCACCAGCGGCTGCAGCCCCTTGGCGAGCAGCTCCTGCTCGGCCGCCTGGACGATCTTCGACATGGTCTTGACGGTCTCGACCGGGTAGGCGCCCACGCTGGACTCGGCGGACAGCATGACCGCGTCGGCGCCGTCCAGGATCGCGTTGGCCACGTCGGACGCCTCGGCGCGGGTCGGGCGGGAGTTGGTGATCATCGACTCCATCATCTGGGTCGCCACGATCACCGGCTTTGCGTTGCGCCGGCACAGCTCGATCAGGCGCTTCTGCACCATGGGGACCTTCTCCAGCGGATACTCGACGGCCAGGTCGCCGCGGGCGACCATCACGCCGTCGAACGCCATCACGACGTCCTCCATGTTCTCGACCGCCTGCGGCTTCTCCACCTTGGCGATGACCGGGACGCGGCGGCCCTCGTCGTCCATCACCTTGTGGACGTCGGCCACGTCCCGGGCGTCCCGGACGAAGGACAGCGCGACCAGGTCGCAGCCCATACGCAGCGCGAACCGCAGGTCATCGATGTCCTTGTCGCTGAGCGCGGGCACGTTGACGGCCGCGCCGGGCAGGTTGATGCCCTTGTGGTCGGAGACGACGCCGCCCTCGATGACGATGGTCCGCACCCGGGGGCCCTCGACATCCAGGACCTTCAGCTCGACATTGCCGTCGTTGATCAGGATCTGGTCGCCGCGCGAGACGTCGTTCGGCAGGCCCTTGTACGTCGTGCCGCAGACGCTCTTGTCGCCGGGGACGTCCTCGGTGGTGATGACGAACTCGTCGCCGCGCTCCAGCTCCACCGGCCCCTCGGCGAAGGTCTCCAGACGGATCTTCGGGCCCTGGAGGTCGGCGAGGACGCCGATCGCGCGGTTGGTCTCCTTGGCCGCGGCGCGGACGCGGTCGTACCGCGCCTGGTGCTCGGCGTGGGTACCGTGGCTGAAGTTGAACCGGGCCACGTTCATGCCCGCCTCGATCATGGCGACGAGCATCTCTTGGGAATCGACCGCGGGGCCGAGGGTACAGACGATTTTCGAACGGCGCATGAGGCGATCCTATCGGTTTGTTTCGCAACGGAATATTCCGTCGGGCGGACGATACACATGGGCGTGTTCGCGCTCAGGCGAGTACCGGTCGAATTCCTCAGACGCCCTTTCCGACCAGTGCGTAGGTCTGTTCGGCGATCTCCCATTCCTCGTCCGTCGGAACCACGGCCACGGCCACCCGCGCGTCCGGCGGCGAGATCAGCCGGGCCCCGTCGCCCCGCACGGCGTTCAGCCCCGGGTCGACCGCCAGGCCCAGCCCCGCCAGGCCCTCGACCGCCGCCGCCCGCACCGGGGCCGCGTTCTCGCCGACCCCGGCCGTGAAGGCAACCGCGTCCACCGTGCCGAGCACCGCGTAGTAGGCGCCGATGTACTTCTTCAGCCGGTGCACGTAAATGTCGAAGGCGAGCCGGGCCTCGGCATCGCCCTCGTCGATCCTGCGCTGAATCTCCCGCATGTCGTTGTCGCCGCACAGCCCGAACAGACCGCTCCTCTTGTTGAGAAGAGTGTCGATCTCATCCATGGACATTCCGCCAACGCGCCGCAAATGGAAGATGACGGCGGGATCCAGGTCGCCCGAGCGGGTCCCCATCACCAGCCCCTCCAGCGGCGTCAGCCCCATCGAGGTGTCCACGCACCGGCCGCCGCGGACCGCCGACGCCGACGCCCCGTTGCCCAGGTGCAGCACGATGACGTTCACCTCCTCCGGTGCCCTGCCGAGCAGCCGCGCGGTCGCCCGGGAGACATACGAGTGCGAGGTGCCGTGGAAGCCGTAGCGCCGCACCCGGTAGCGGTCCGCGAGCTTCGCGTCGATCGCGTAGCGGGCCGCGTACTCCGGCATCGTCGTATGGAACGCGGTGTCGAAGACCGCGACCTGCGGCAGGTCCGGACGCAGCGCCCGGGCCGTGCGGATCCCGGTCAGGTTCGCCGGGTTGTGCAGCGGTGCGACCGGGATCAGCCGCTCGATCTCGGTGAGCACGGAGTCGTCGATGACGGTGGGCTCGGTGAAGAACATGCCGCCGTGCACCACCCGGTGCCCGATCGCGGCCAGCTCCGGCGAGTCCAGGCCGATGCCGTCCCGGGACAGCTCGCCGGCGACCCCTTTCAGGGCGGCGTCGTGATCCGCGATCGGACCGTTCAGCTCACGGGTGTCGCCCGTGGCCAGACAGGTGTGCTTCAGCCGGGACGTCTGCTCGCCGATGCGCTCCACCAGACCGACGGCGAGCCGGCCGCCGTCACGCATGTCCAGCAGCTGGTACTTCAGCGACGACGAGCCGGAGTTGAGGACGAGGACCCGGGAGGCGGGCGGGGCCGGGCGCGGATCGCCGGACGGGGCGGTGGCGGGCGACGGGTGGGAGGTCACTGGGCGGTCGCCTTCTCGTGCGGGGTCGGGGCGGGACGCTGGGCCTGGACGGCCGTGATGGCCACGGTGTTGACGATGTCCTGGACGAGCGCGCCCCGGGACAGGTCGTTGACCGGCTTGCGCAGGCCCTGCAGCACCGGCCCGACGGCGATCGCGCCGGCCGAGCGCTGCACGGCCTTGTAGGTGTTGTTGCCGGTGTTCAGGTCGGGGAAGATCAGCACGCTGGCCTGCCCGGCCACCTCGGAGTCCGGCAGCTTGGTCGCGGCGACGGTGGGCTCCACGGCGGCGTCGTACTGGATCGGCCCCTCGATCTTCAGGTCGGGCCGCCGCGCGCGGGCCAGCTTCGTGGCCTCGCGCACCTTGTCGACATCGGCGCCCGAACCGGATGTGCCGGTGGAGTACGACAGCATCGCGATCCGCGGCTGCACGCCGAACTGCAGCGCGGTGGCCGCCGACTGGACGGCGATGTCGGCGAGTTGCTCGGCGTCGGGGTCCGGGTTGACCGCGCAGTCGCCGTAGACCAGCACCTTGTCGGCGAGGCACATGAAGAAGACCGACGAGACGATCGAGGACTCGGGCCGGGTCTTGATGATCTCGAACGCGGGCCGGATGGTGGCCGCGGTGGAGTGCACGGAACCGGACACCATGCCGTCCGCCAGGCCCTCCTCGACCATCAGGGTGCCGAAGTAGTTCACGTCGGCGACCACGTCGTGGGCCAGCTCGACCGTGACGCCCTTGTGGGCGCGCAGCCGCGCGTACCGCTCGGCGAAGGCGTCGCGCAGCTCGGAGACGGCCGGGTCGATCAGCTGGGCGGCGCCGAGGTCGATGCCGAGGTCGGCGGCCGCCTTGCGGATCCGGTCGACCGGCCCGAGCAGGGTCAGATCGCACACGTTCCGGCGCAGCAGCACCTCGGCGGCGCGCAGCACCCGCTCCTCGGTGCCCTCCGGCAGCACCACCCGGCGCCGGTCGGCGCGGGCCTGCTCCAGCAGCTTGTGCTCGAACATCATCGGGGTGACGCGGTCGCTGCTCGGCGCGGAGACCCGGCTCAGCAGGCCGCCGGTGTCGACGTACCGCTCGAACAGGCCGAGCGCGGTCTCCGCCTTGCGTGGGGTGGCCGCGTTCAGTCGGCCCTCCAGGGAGAACAGCCGCTCGGCGGTCGGAAAGCTGTTGTCGGCCACGGACAGCACCGGGGTGCCGGGGGCGAGGCGGGCGGCCAGGGTGAGGACCCCGTCGCTGGGGCGCTCGTTCAGGGTGAGCAGTACGCCGGCTATCGGCGGGGTGCCGGCGCTGTGCGCGGCGAGCGAGCCGACTACCAGGTCGGCGCGGTCGCCCGGGGTCACCACGAGAGCGCCCGGGGTCAGCGCGGCCAGCAGATTGGGCAGCATGGCGCCGCCGAAGACGAAGTCGAGCGCGTCCCGGGCGAGCCCCGAGTCGTCGCCGAGCAGCACCTCGGCGCCCAGGGCCTGGCCGATCTGCGCGACGGTCGGCGCCGCCAGCGCCGGATCGTCCGGCAGCACATAACAGGGCACCGGCAGCCGGTCCGCGAGCCGCTCGGCCAGCACGTCGCGGTCGTCGCGGGCCACCCGGTTGGCGGCCATCGCCAGCACGTCGCAGCCGAGGCCCTGGTAGGCCCGGAAGGCGTTGCGGGTCTCGGCGAGCACGGACTCGGCGCTCTGCCCGCGGCCGCCCACCACCGGGAGCACGGACGCCCCGAACTCATTGGCGAGCCGGGCGTTGAGGGCCAGCTCGTCGGGGAGCTGGGTGTCGGCGAAATCGGTGCCGAGCACCAGGACGACGTCGTAGTCGCGGGCCACCAGGTGGAAGCGGTCGACCAGGTCGGACACCAACGCGTCGGTGCCCCGCTCGGCCTGCAGCGTGGACGCCTCGGGGTAGTCCATGCCGTACACGGTCGCCGGGTCCTGGGAGAGCCGGTAGCGCGCCCGCAGCAGTTCGAAGAGGGGATCGGGGTGGTGGTGCACGAGCGGCCGGAACACTCCCACCCGGTCGACCTGCCGGGTCAGGAGTTCCATGACGCCCAGCTCCACGACCTGCCGGCCGTCACCGCGGTCGATCCCGGTCACGTACACACTGCGGGTCACGCGTGCTCTCCCTCATAGACCGCATGGACAAAAAGCGCTCACCTGGGTGAGCGGAACCCTCTTGACAATACCTTCGCTCACGGATAGGGCACCCTTCAGGATGGAGCCCGTCCGCCTCCGGGACATAGAACAACCGGGACATGAAACAATCGGACTGGCTCACCGGCGTCGACAGCGAGCAGGAGACACAGCAGGATGCGCATCGGAGTCCTCACCGCAGGCGGCGACTGCCCCGGCCTGAACGCCGTGATCCGGTCGATCGTGCACCGGGCGGTCACGAACTACGGCGACGAGGTGATCGGTTTCGAGGACGGCTACCGGGGGCTGCTCGACAGCCACTACCGCACCCTCGACCTCGACGCGGTCGGCGGCATCCTGTCCCGTGGCGGGACCATCCTCGGCTCCTCGCGGCTGCCGCGCGGCCGGCTGCGTGAGGCATGCGAGCGGGCCACCGACATGGTCGGCGAGTTCGGGATCGACGCGCTGATCCCGATCGGCGGCGAGGGCACCCTGACCGCGGCCCGGATGCTCTCCGACGCGGGCCTGCCGGTCGTCGGCGTCCCGAAGACGATCGACAACGACATCTCCTCCACGGACCGCACCTTCGGCTTCGACACGGCGGTCGGCGTCGCCACCGACGCGATGGACCGGCTCAAGACCACCGCCGAGTCCCACCAGCGTGTGATGGTCGTCGAGGTGATGGGCCGGCACGCCGGCTGGATCGCCCTGGAGTCCGGCATGGCCGGCGGCGCCCACGGAATCTGCCTGCCCGAGCGGCCGTTCGACCCGGCCGACCTGGTCAAGATGGTCGAGGAGCGGTTCGACCGCGGCAAGAAGTTCGCCGTCATCTGCGTCGCCGAGGGCGCGCACCCCGCCGAGGGCACGATGGACTACGGCAAGGGCGAGATCGACCAGTACGGCCACGAGCGCTTCCAGGGCATCGGCACGGCCCTCGCGTACGAGCTGGAGCGGCGGCTCGGCAAGGAGGCCAAGCCGGTCATCCTCGGCCACGTCCAGCGCGGCGGCACACCGACCGCGTACGACAGGGTGCTCGCCACCCGCTTCGGCTGGCACGCGGTGGAGGCCGCGCACCGGGGCGAGTTCGGCCGGATGACCGCGCTGCGCGGCACCGACATCGTGATGGTGCCGCTCGCGGAGGCGGTGACCGAGCTGAAGACGGTGCCGAAGGACCGGATGGAGGAGACCGAGTCGGTCTTCTGACCGGCGGCGGGCGACAGCCGGGCGCGAACGGCCGCCCGGCTCACCCCTTGACGGACGTCGCCCCACCTGCGGCGGGGTGCGAAACGGCACCGTCGACGTGAATGGGGGCGTGCCGCTGTCAGCGGTGGTGGC
This sequence comes from Streptomyces sp. NPDC004752, assembly GCF_053601275.1. Lineage (NCBI taxonomy): Bacteria > Bacillati > Actinomycetota > Actinomycetes > Kitasatosporales > Streptomycetaceae > Streptomyces > Streptomyces sp. NPDC004752. Next base: position 34,410 of record NZ_JBSGBN010000083.1, read on the forward strand.
GGTTGTCGGTGCGGTCGGGGTCGGCTGTCTTGCCGAGGACGGGGCCGTGGAAGGTGCCGCCCCGGAAGTCGATGTGGTCGCCGCGGTATGTGCCCCGGGCGCCTTCCTCGGGGTCGGACGGGGCGTCCTCGCGCGGCGCGTGTCTGCGCAGCACCGCCACGGCGACGGTCGCGGCCCGCGCCGCGGCCCGCTCCTGGGAACCGGCGGCGTCGGCCCGGTGCTTGTCCGCGTCGGCACCGTCGCTGATGCCGCGGATCACCAACGCGTCGACCTGCCCGCTCAGTTGGGCCGCGCGGGCCGCGCCCGCCCCCTCCATCTCGATCGCCGCCGCGTCGTTGTAGTGCTCGCGCAGATGCCGGGCGACATCGGACGCGGCGTCGGCCAGCACCACGTCACCGGTGGCGATCGGCTTGAAGTGCGCGCGTACGCCCGGCAGGTCCCGTACGGCCGAACGGGCCGCCTGCACCAGCGTGTTGGAGCCGAACCAGGCATCCGGGCGGACCAGCAGGCCCTCGGGCGTCTGCTTGCCGCCGTGGATGCCGTACACCTTGGTGCCCACCACCACGTCCCCGAGGGCGACATCGTCCTTGAGCGAGCCCGCGACGCCGACGAACAGCACCGCCCGCGGACGCAGCCAGTCGATCAGCGGGCCGGTGAGCGCGGCGGCGGTCCCCGCGCCCTCGCCCAGCTCGGCCAGCGCCATCTGCCAGGAGCTGTCGGGCAGCCGCCCCACCTCCACCCGGGTCCCGCCCGCGTGCACCCGCTCCCGGCGCTCCGGCACATGGGCGCGCATCGCCGCGTACTCCAGCGCGAGCGCGGTCAGGACGAGAACGGTGGGCGGTGTCTGCGGCACACTCTCAAGGTAGCCGGGGGAAGGGACACGCGTGCCGGAACGAGACGTCACTGTGGGCCAGTTGCTGCTCACCGAGTACCAGACCGTCAAGGACGAACAGAAGAGCCGTATCGGCTTCCGCGACAACCTGCTCTACGTCACCCTCACCGTGGTGGCCGCGGTCGTCGCCGCCGCGGCCCAGGCCGACCGGCCCGCCATGCTGCTCGCCCTGCCCCCGGTCTGTGTGGTCCTCGGCTGGACCTATCTGGTCAACGACCAGAAGATCTCGGCGATCGGCGCCCATGTACGCGAGGAACTGGCCCCGCGGCTCGCCGAACTGGCCGCGACGGAGCGGACGGAGGTCTTCCGCTGGGAGACGGCGCATCGGCAGGACGCCCGGCGGCTGTCCCGCAAGGTCGTGCAGTGCGTGGTGGACCTGCTGGCCTTCTGTGTGGTGCCGGCGAGCGCGCTCGCCGTGTACTGGGTGGCGGGCGGGCCGTCGGCGGGGCTGGTGTCCCTGTCGCTGCTGGAGGCCCTCGCGGTGGCCGGACTCGGCCTGTACATCGTGCTCTACGCCGTGCCGTTCCGTCCGGCGCCCGACGCGGGCTGAGCGCTCACCTCACTGCCCCGTCACCCACCGGTACTGCAACTCCGGGCGGCCCACCGTGCCGTACTGGGGGCGGCGGGCCGCCCGGCCCGTGTCGACCAGGTGTTCCAGATAGCGGCGGGCCGTGATGCGGGAGATGCCGACCGCCTCGGCGACCCCGGTCGCGGTGAGGCCGTCGGTGTGCTCGCGCAGGGTCAGCGTGACCCGCTCCAGGGTGGGCGCGCTCAGGCCCTTCGGCAGCGCCGCCGGACTCGGCGCCCGCAGCACCGCGAGCGCCCGGTCCACCTCGTCCTGCCCGCTGGCCTCGCCGGCCGCCGCGTGGAACTCGGCGTAGCGCAGCAGCCGGTCCCGCAGGGTCGCGAACGTGAACGGCTTGAGGACGTACTGCACGACTCCCAGCGAGACCCCCTCGCGCACCACGGTCAGATCCCGGGCGGACGTCACCGCTATCACATCCGCGTGGTGGCCGGCCGCACGCAGCGAACGGGCGAACCGCAGACCGTGCACGTCCGGCAGATGCAGATCCAGCAGCAGCAGGTCCACCGGGGTGCGGTCCAGCAGGCGCCGCGCCGCCGCCCCGGTGTGCGCCTTGCCCACGGCGACGAACCCCGGCACCCGTCCGACGTACAGCACATGCGCGTCCGCGGCGACCGGGTCGTCCTCCACGACGAGGACCCGGATGGGCTGCCGGGCCGTCATATCCCACCTCGCGCCGCGTCCCGCCCGCCCCCGCCGCCCGACCCGGCCGCCCTGTCCAGCGGCAGCCGTACCTCGAACACCGCACCGCCCTCCCGGCCCCCCGCCACCGTCAACGCGCCCTTCTGCCGGGCGACCGCCTGCCGCACCAGCGCGAGGCCGAGCCCGCGGCCCTGGGGCCCGGCCGGCTTGGTCGTGAATCCCCGCTGGAACACCAGCTCGGCATGGGCCGGATCCACCCCGCTGCCCGAGTCCGCGACCCGCAGCACCAGTTCGGCACAGCCCTCCGCGCCCGTGTCCGCCGTCTCGTCGGCGTATGCCGTCACCGTCACCCGGGCCCCCACGGTGCCCTGGGCCGCGTCCACCGCGTTGTCGATCAGATTGCCGAGGATGGTCACCAGGTCGCGCGTCGGCAGGCCCTCCGGGAGCAGGCCGTCGTCCAGCCGGCTCTCCGGCGCCACCACCAGTTCCACGCCCCGCTCGTTGGCCTGGGCGGTCTTGCCGAGCAGCAGGGCCGCCAGCACCGGCTCGCCGACCGCGGCCACCACCTGGTCGGTCAGCGCCTGGGCCAGCTCCAGCTCGGCGGTCGCGAACGCCACCGCCTCGTCGGCGCGGCCCAGTTCGATCAGGGAGACCACCGTGTGCAGCCGGTTCGCCGCCTCGTGCGCCTGCGAACGCAGCGCCTGGGTGAAGCCCCGCTCCGAGTCCAACTCTCCCATGAGCGACTGGAGTTGGGTGACGTCCCGGAGGGTGACGACGGTGCCGCGGCGCTCACCGCCGGACACCGGCGAGGTGTTGACGACCAGGATCCGGTCCACCGTCGGATGCACCTCGTCGACGCGCGGCTCCGAGGCCAGCAGTGCCCCGGTGAGCGGCGCGGGCAGCCCGAGACCGGCCACCGATCGGCCCACCACGTCCTCCTCCCGGCCGACGTCGAGCAGTTCCCGCCCGCCGTCGTTGATGAGGGCCACCCGGAACTGGCCGTCCAGCATCAGCAGCCCCTCGCGCACCGCGTGCAGCGCGGCCTGATGGTAGTCGTGCATGCGGCTCAGCTCGGTCGCGTTCATGCCGTGGGTGTGCCGGCGCAGCCGGGCGTTGATGACGTACGTGCCGACGCCGCCCAGCGCCAGGGCCCCGGCCGCGACGCCGGCCATGGCCGTGACCTGGTCCTGCACCCGCTCGCTGATGGCCTCGACGCGAATGCCGGCGCTCACCAGGCCGATGACCCGGTCGCCGTGCCGCACGGGGGTGACGGCGCGCACGGACGGGCCGAGCGTGCCGGTGTATGTCTCGGTGAAGGAGCGGCCCTGGAGGGCGGGCCCGATGTGCCCCAGGAACTTTCCGCCGATCTGCGTGATGTCCGGGTGGGTCCAGCGGATGCCCCGCGGGTTCATGATCGTCACAAAGTCGACGCCGGTGTCCCGCTGGACCCGGAGCGCGTACGGCTGGAGCCGGGCCGTCGGGTCCGCCGCGTTGATCGCCTCCCGTACCGAGGGGGCGTCCGCTATCGAGCGGGCCACGGCCGTGGCCTGCCGGCCCGCCGCGTCCTCGGCCTGGCCCCGGTCGCTGAGATAGGTGAACAGCGCATAGCCGGCGACCACGACCGCGATCAGCACGGCCTGCATGGCGAACAGCTGGCCGGCCAGGCTGCGGGGCCGGGGCAGGGCGGGGAAACGCATGCCGTCAGTGTGCCTCTCCGGTTCCGCCGTGGGTGTCTCCGGTTCCGCGCGAACTCAATGAACGCAAGGGTGACCGCCCTCACAGACCGGGAGATAGTCACGGCATCCCCCCATCCCCCGGACGTGAGCCGCACGCCGGTGATGCCGACGACGACGTCAAGGAGGGCAGCCGTGGCCGCCAGCACATCCCCAACGGCACCTGCCGCACCCGCCGCGAAGCGGGACCGTACCCACTATCTGTACATCGCCGTGATCGCCGCGGTGGCGCTCGGGATCGCCGTGGGGCTCATCCGGCCCGAGTTCGGGGTCGAGCTCAAGCCGCTCGGCACGGGCTTCGTGAACCTGATCAAGATGATGATCTCGCCGGTCATCTTCTGCACGATCGTGCTGGGCATCGGCTCGGTCCGCAAGGCGGCCAAGGTCGGCGCGGTCGGTGGTATCGCGCTCGGCTACTTCCTCGTGATGTCGCTCGTCGCGCTCGCCATCGGCCTCGTCGTCGGCAATGTGCTGCACCCCGGTGACGGGCTGCATCTGACCGACACGATCAAGCAGACCGGGCACGACCAGGTGGCCGGCGACGCACTGCCGCCGGTGGAGTTCGTGCTGTCGATCATTCCGACCACGTTCGTCTCCGCCTTCACCGAGGGCGAGGTGCTCCAGACGCTGCTGGTGGCGCTGCTCGCGGGGTTCGCGTTGCAGGCGATGGGCCCGGTCGGCCGGCCGGTGCTGCGCGGCATCGAGCACATCCAGCGCCTCGTCTTCCGGATCCTCGCCATGGTGATGTGGGCCGCGCCCATCGGTGCCTTCGGCGCCATCGCCGCGGTGGTCGGCTCGTCGGGCCTGGACGCGCTGAAGAGCCTCGCGGTGCTGATGCTCGGCTTCTACGTCACCTGCTTCCTGTTCGTCTTCATCGTGCTCGGCGCGCTGCTGCGGGCCATCGCCGGGCTGAACGTCTTTGCGCTGTTCACGTACCTGGCACGGGAGTTCCTGCTGATCCTGTCCACCTCCTCCTCCGAGTCCGCGCTGCCGCGGCTCATCGCGAAGATGGAGCACCTGGGCGTCAGCAAGCCGGTGGTCGGCATCACCGTCCCGACCGGCTACTCCTTCAACCTCGACGGCACCATGATCTACATGACCATGGCGTCGCTGTACATCGCCGACGCCCTGGGCACACCGATGTCGGTCGGCGAGCAGATCCCGCTGCTGCTGTTCCTGCTGCTGGCCTCCAAGGGCGCCGCCGGGGTCAGCGGCGCCGGTCTCGCCACGCTGGCCGGCGGCCTCCAGTCGCACAAGCCCGCGCTGGTCGACGGCGTCGGACTGATCGTTGGCATCGACCGCTTCATGAGCGAGGCCCGCGCCCTGACGAACTTCGCGGGCAACGCCGTGGCCACCGTCCTGATCGGCACCTGGACGAAGGAGATCGACATGGACCGGGTCCGGCAGGTGCTCGCCGGTGAGCTGCCGTTCGACGAGAAGACCCTGCTGGACGAGGGCGAGCAGACGCCGGCGCCCGAGCTGCCGGAGCAGCCGGGCGGCGACGGCAACGAGAAGGAGCTGGCCAAGGCGTAGGCGAAGACGCCCTTGAGGGAGCTGACGAGGTTGCCCTGACCTCGACGTCAAGGCATACGGTCGAGGACATGCGTATCGGCGAGCTGGCCGCACGGGCCGGGACCACCACGCGGACACTGCGGTACTACGAGGCACGGGGGCTGCTGCCCGCGCGCCGCGACGGCCAGGGCCACCGCGTCTACGACGAGCGGGACCTGCGGCTGCTCACCCAGATCCGGACGTTGCAGGACTTCGGGTTCGGCCTGGAGGAGACGCGGCCGTTCGTGGAGTGTCTGCGGGCCGGGCACCCCGAGGGCGACTCCTGCCCCGCCTCGCTCGCGGTCTACCGGCGCAAGCTGGACGAGCTGGACGCGCTGATCGGGGAGCTGCGGGCGGTGCGGGCGCAGGTCGCCGGGCAGCTCGGGCGGGCGGAGCGGGCCAGGGACGCGCTGGCCGCCGAGGCGCTGGTTCCGGGTGGTCCGGAACCGGAGTGCGAACTGGGAGGACAGCGACGATGACCAGGACGGTCGGCGTGGCCGAGGTGACGGACGGGGACTTCACGGCGGAGGTGATCGAATCCGACCTGCCGGTGCTGGTGGAGTTCACCGCCGACTGGTGTCCGCCGTGTCGGCAGATGGGGCCGGTGCTCGGCGCGCTCGCCGCCGAGACGGCCGGCCGGCTGAAGGTCGTGCAACTGGACGTGGACACCAATCCGGTGACCACCAACGCGTACAAGGTGCTGTCGATGCCGACGTTCATGGTGTTCCGGGACGGTGAGCCGGTGCGGGCGATGGTCGGGGCGCGGCCCCGGCGCAGGCTCCTGGAGGAGCTGTCCGACGTGCTGTAGAACCGTGACGTGTAGAACCGTGACGCCCGACGAAAGAAATCCCCCGAGCAATTGCGCTCGGGGGATTTCTCTGCGTATATTCGGTGATTCGCGACTTCAGGAGAATGTGGTCGCAAAGAAGTTCAGTGAGCAGATTCTATGCGGGCGGGAGCGGAATTGTCAAACACGGAATTTCCGGACGATGAATTGCGTCACGAGCAGGAATTCATCGACGGACTGTACGCACGCGTGGACGCGCTGCGCGGCGACACCGAGTCCTCCGTCACACACGCCCTCGCACAGGGCGACAAGCCCATGCAGGCCCGCCTGGAGCGGGACATCCTGGTCGCCGAACGATCCCGGCTGCTCGCCGCGCTGAACGCCGTGGACGGCTCGCTCTGCTTCGGCCGCATCGACCTGACCTCGGGCACCGGCCATCACATCGGCCGCATCGGGCTGCGCACCGGCGACGCCGAGCGCACACCGGTCCTCATCGACTGGCGCGCCGATGTCGCCCGCCCCTTCTACCTGGCCACCGGCCACACCCCGATGGGCCTGCGCCGGCGCCGGCACATCTCCACCGACGGCCGAAAGGTCACCTCCCTGCACGACGAGATCCTCGACCTCGGCGACGCCACCCGCACCGGCCACGAGGACCCGACCGGGGACGCCGTGCTGCTGGCCGCGCTCGACTCCGCGCGCACCGGACGCATGAGCGACATCGTGCAGACCATCCAGGCCGAGCAGGACGAGATCATCCGGGCGCCGTACCGCGGGGTGCTGGTGGTCGAGGGCGGCCCCGGCACCGGCAAGACCGCGGTCGCGCTGCACCGGGCCGCCTATCTGCTGTACGAGCACCGGGAGTCGCTGGCCCGGCGGGCCGTCCTGATCGTCGGCCCGAACCCCGCCTTCCTCGGCTACATCGGCGAGGTGTTGCCCGCCCTCGGCGAGACCGGGGTGCTGCTCGCCACGCTCGGTGAGCTGTTCCCCGGGGTGCGGGCGACGGCCCACGACACCCCGGAGGCGGCGGCGGTCAAGGGCCGCGCCGACCTGGCCGATGTCCTCGCCGCCGTCGTGGCCGACCGGCAGGCGCTGCCCGACCCGGTGCTCGCGATCGAGCACGACCGGGAGGTCCTGATGCTCGACGACGGCCTGGTGAAAGTGGCCCGCGAGCGCACCCGGGCCACCGGGCTGCCGCACAACGTGGCCCGCGAGCACTTCGAGGGCCACCTCCTCAACACCCTCACCGACATGGTCGCCGAGCGCATCGGCACCGACCCGTTCGACGGCACCAATCTGCTCGACGCCGGCGACATCACCCAGATCCGCGACGAACTCGCCGAGAACCCGGAGGTGTGGTCCGCCATCGACCAGTTGTGGCCGAGGCTGACCCCGCAGCGGCTGCTCGCGGACTTCCTCGCCGACCCCGAGGGCTACGTCAGCGACGAGGACGCCGCCGCCATCCGCCGCCCGGTGACCCGGGCGTGGACCGTGGCGGACGTGCCGCTGCTCGACGAGGCGGCCGAACTGCTCGGCGAGGACGACCGGGTCAGACAGGCGCTGGCCGAGCGGGAACGGGAGACGCAGATCGCCTTCGCGCAGGGCGTCCTCGATGTGTCGTACGCGTCCCGTACCTACGAGTTCGAGGACAAGGAGGACGGCGATCCCGACGGCTCCGAGGTGCTGTCCGCGCACGACATCATCGACGCCGAGCGGTTCGCCGAGCGGCACGAGGAGGCCGACTTCCGCAGCGCCGCCGAGCGGGCCGCGGCCGACCGTACCTGGGCGTTCGGGCACATCATCGTGGACGAGGCGCAGGAGCTGTCGCCGATGGCCTGGCGGCTGCTGATGCGGCGCAGCCCGACCCGTTCGATGACCTTGGTCGGCGACCCGGCCCAGACGGCCGAGGCGGCGGGTGTGGGCTCCTGGTCCAAGATCCTCGCGCCGTACGTCGAGGACCGCTGGGAGCATGCGCGCCTCGGCGTCAACTACCGCACCCCGGCCGAGATCATGGACCTGGCCGGGGCCGTGGTCCGCGCCGAGCGGCCCGGCTTCGAACCGCCCCGCTCGGTCCGCTCGACCGGGGTACGGCCCTGGGTGCGGCAGGCGGCCGACGACCTGCCGGGCGCCGTGGCCGAGGCGGTCGCCGAACTGACCCCCGCCGAGGGCCGCCTCGCGGTGATCGCGCCGCGCGATCTGCACCGGGCGCTCGCCGCCCGGCTGGACGGGGTCACGGCGGGCGGCGAACCGGACCTGACCCGGACCGTCGTCCTGCTGGACCCGCGCCAGGCCAAGGGGCTCGAGTTCGACTCGGTGCTGGTGGTGGAGCCGGGCCGGTACGGCACCAGCGACCTGTACGTCGCCCTGACCCGGGCCACCCAGCGGCTGGGCGTGCTGTACACGGGCGGCCTGCCCGAAGGGCTCAGGCAGGCCGCAGCCACACCGTAGCCAGCGGGGGCAGGGTCAGCCGGATGCTCGCGGGGCGGCCGGACCGGTCCCGCGGCTCCGGTTCGACCGGGTGCGGGTGCACCACGCCGCCACCGCCGTAGCGGACCGCGTCCGTGTTGAGTGCCTCCCGCCACGCGGGGATGTCGTCCGGTACGTCGAGCCGGTAGTGGTGGCGGACGACGGGGGAGAAGTGGGACACCGAGAGCAGGGGTGCCCCGTCCGCGTCGAGTCTCAGGAATGCGAATACGTTGTCGTCGGCGGCGGCGGCGGTGTCGGCGGTGATCCATCGGAAGCCGGTGGGGTGGGTGTCGCGTTGCCAGAGGGCGGGGGTGGTGCGGTAGAGGGTGTTGAGG